>JAIFLP010000158.1 GCA_020049015.1 Bacteroidota bacterium
GTATGGAATGCTCTGCGATTAGCCATTGTAAGCCAACAAAAAGGGGATACTGTAGTTGTTTTTGTTCTCGGAAAAGGGGTTGATGCATATCTTAAAGATACGTCTGGCTATAAAATTCATGAAACCAGTCTTACTTTTCTATCAAATGGCGGCAATATATACACCTGTGCTACCTGTGCCAAGCATCGCAATACCGAAGAAGTTCAGTATTGCACCATAACTTCTATAGCCGATCTATATGAAATCATTCAAAAAAGTAAAAAATTGATTAGTTTTTGATGAATAAGGATTTTATGCTTAGTTTTGAGTCAAATTCTTAAGTATGTTAGACGATATTCATTCAATTCTAAATCATGAAGCTCAAGCTGTCGCCAATATCCCAGTAACAGACGCTTACACAAAAGCTTTAGATATTATTTATAATCAAGTACACCAAAGAAAAGGAAAACTGGTTGCTAGCGGTATGGGAAAGGCGGGTCAGGTTGCCAATAATATTGCTACTACTTTTAGTTCAACCGGAACGCCAGCTGTTTTTATGCATCCTTCTGAGGCGCAACATGGCGATTTAGGGATGGTTCAAGAAAATGATGTATTACTGCTTATCTCAAATTCGGGAAAAACCAGAGAACTACTTGAATTATACCATTTAGCAAAAAACCTATATCCATCAATTTTAGTTATATTAATTCAAGGAAACCCCGAAGGCGAATTAGCCTCAAAAGCCGATGTGGTGCTTTTTACAGGTAATCCAAAGGAAGTATGCACCCTTGGTTTGTCGCCTACCACTTCCATTACCGTTATGACGGTTATAGGTGATTTATTGGTTGTGCTTATGATGAAGCGTATCGGTTTTAGCCATAATGATTATGCTAAGCGACATCATGGTGGTTATCTCGGGCAAATCTCTCGTGAGGCTTCTGAGAAAAAATAAGCTTATTCTGAAATTAATTTTAAGAGACTTATATTTAAATACTACTTTTTTGTATCTATTTATTGCATTATATTTAATAATAAAATATTAACTTGCGAACTTGTTTTTAAGGCACAATTAAGCCTTATTCAATTGAAAAAGAATATTTTATTGTTTTTTTTAGAATATTAATTGTAAACACTATGTCAAAAGCAAAGGGTGCTATCGTTGTGGATAAAGAAAAGTGTAAAGGTTGTGAAGTTTGCATAACAGCTTGTCCTCATCAAGTAATTGGAATGACATCTACCGTAAATGCAAAAGGTTATAGGGTGGCCAGTATGGTTTTACCAGAGGCGTGCACCGGCTGCACTAATTGTGCATTGGTTTGCCCAGATGGCGTTATCAGCGTGTATCGGCTAAAAGCAGCTTCGGTTGCATAGTTTTATATAAATTGGAGTTTTTTATATATTTTCAGGATGGGAGAAATTAAATTAATGAAGGGTAATGAGGCAATTGCTGAAGCTGCTATCAGAGTAGGTTGCGATGCTTATTTTGGTTACCCTATCACACCGCAATCAGAGGTAATGGAATACCTCGCTGCTGAAAAACCAGAAGAACGTACCGGTATGGTATTACTGCAAGCAGAAAGCGAAATTGGAGCCATAAATATGATATTTGGCGCTGCCTCTGCTGGTAAAAAAGTGATGACTTCTTCTTCAAGTCCAGGTATTAGTCTTATGCAGGAATGCATTTCATATATAGCTGGTGCTGAATTGCCTTGTGTGATTGTTAATGTTGTTAGAGGTGGGCCTGGTTTGGGAACCATTCAGCCTTCTCAGGCCGATTATTTTCAATCGGTTAAAGGAGGAGGACACGGCGATTATCGTTTGTTGGTGCTGGCTCCCGATTCGGTTCAAGAAATGTCAGACCATGTTAAATTAGGTTTTGATTTAGCTTTTAAATACCGCAATCCGGTTATGATCCAATCAGATGGTGTAATTGGACAAATGATGGAAAAAGTTGAGTTTTTTGATCCAATTCCTCGATCAACAGAAATACAACCATGGGCTACCCTTGGTCGAAAAGGAATGAGAAAAAAGAATGTTATCACATCTCTTGATCTCGATCCATACCAAAATGAAATGCATAATCATTTCCTCCAAGAGAAATATCGTAAAATGGAAATGGATGAAGTTCGCTTTGAAGAATATAATTGCGAAGGAAAACTTGATTATCTTATAGTTGCATATGGCTGCAGCGCTCGTGTTTCAAAAAAAGTTATTGAGTACGCAAAGAATGAGAAGGGATTGAATATTGGTCTACTTCGCCCAATTACATTGTTCCCATTTCCAAAACTTCAAATCGAAAAATTATCTAAAAATGTAAAGGCCATACTTTCTGTTGAAATGAGTGCCGGTCAAATGATTGAAGATATAAAGCTAACTGTTGGTAAAGGGGTACGAGTGGAGCATTATGGTCGCTATGGGGGCGTAGTTCACAACCCCGAAGATGTATGGAATGGTTTTAAAGAAATATTTTTAAATGAATAACCCATGGAAAGTATTGATGTGAGTATGGATATAAATGAAATCATTAAACCCGAAAACTTAGTATATAAAAAATCAAGCTTGTTCGAGGAAAAGCCTTTTTCTTATTGTCCGGGCTGCGGGCATGGCACCATTCAACGTACGCTGATGGAGGTGGTAGAAGAAATGGGTATTACAGAAGATGTAGTAGGCGTTGCGCCTGTTGGTTGTTCTGTTACCATGTACGAATTTCTTGATATAGATATGCTTCAGGCTCCTCATGGAAGGGCTGCTGCTGCTGCTACCGGTTTAAAAAGGGTGCTTCCCGATAAATATGTATTTTCATATCAGGGTGATGGCGATTTTGCTGCCATAGGAACTGGTGAGTCTATTCATACTTGCAACAGAGGCGAAAATATACTTGTTATTTTTGTAAATAATGGTATTTATGGCATGACCGGTGGTCAAATGGCACCTACCAGTTTAATCAATATGAAAACTTCTACAACGCCTTATGGCCGCAAGCAAGAACAAATGGGCAGTCCGCTAAAAATTACCGAGTTAATAGCTCAATTACCTGGAACCTATTATGTGAGCCGACATGCGGTGCATACTCCTGCAGGCGTAAGAAAATTGAAGAAGGCGATAATAAAATCTTTTGAATTGCAAAAAGAGAATAAGGGTTTGTGTTTTATTGAGGTGGTATCGAATTGTAATTCTGGTTGGAAGATGACACCGGTAAAATCAAATCAATGGATGGAAGAAAATATGTTTCCATTTTATCCTTTGGGAGATATTAAAGTAGATGGTAAATTGGTAAAATAATTTTGTATCATGACTGAAGAATTAATTATTGCTGGTTTTGGCGGACAAGGCGTTTTGTCGATGGGTAAAATATTGGCATACTCTGGTATTATGCAAGATCAGGAAGTAAGTTGGATGCCGGCATACGGACCCGAAATGCGAGGAGGAACAGCAAATGTTACGGTAATTGTTAGCGATCAGGAAATAAGTTCTCCTGTATTAAATAGATTTGATACGGCGATCATCCTGAATCAACAATCGATGGATAAATTTGAATCGGCGGTGAAACCTGGTGGAACTCTTATTTATGACAATAATGGTATTTTAAATCATCCTACCCGAAAAGATATTAAAATTTATTGTGTTGAAGCCACTGATGAAGCCAACAGAATGAAATCGCCCCGATCTTTTAATATGATTGTATTGGGAGCTTACATTAAAATTAAAGGTTTTTTAAAATACGAAAATGTGATCAGCGGACTTAAAAAATCTTTACCTGAACGCCACCATCACACCATACCTGAGAATGAGGCAGGTCTCAAAAGAGGAATGGATATAGTAAAAGAAATTAGTATCTAAAAAAAAAGCGGTAAAATTTATTTACCGCTTTTTTTTTAAGCACCTGCACCACCCGCATCGGCTGCGGCAGCTGCGGCTCTCATGCTCATTATATCACGATCGAACAAATACATGCCTCCATCGCCCAATAAATTAAGTTTGTCTAAAATGTTACGAACATTTCTTTCTTCTTCTATCTGCTCGTTCACAAACCATTGAACAAAATTTTGAGTGGTGAAATCTTTTACTTCAGCACAGGCATAAACAATTTCATTAATTGACTGGGTAATGAAATTTTCATGTTTCAATACTTCTTTAAAAGCATCTTTTACTGTGCCGTAATCAACTGGTGGTTGCCTAAGTGCGGGAATAACTGCTTTTCCGCCTCTCTCATTAATATAGGCAACAAATTTTAACATGTGCATGCGTTCTTCATCGCTTTGTGCATAAAGCCATTTAGAAATTCCTTCTAAACCATTTACTTCAGCCCACGATGCCATTGCCAAGTAAAGCATAGATGAATATGCTTCTTTTTCTACTTGAGCAACTAAAATTGTTTCAATTTTTTCGTTTAACATAATATTGGATTTTATGATTGATATTAAAATAATTACATATTACTAATGATTTCAGTTCCAAATTCGCTGCATTTTAACAGGCTGGCTCCTTCCATCAAACGCTCAAAATCGTAGGTTACTTTTTTCTTCAATATAGATGCTTGTAATCCTTTTACAATAAGTTCTGCAGCTTCATGCCAACCCATATATTCTAGCATCATTACACCAGATAGAATCACCGAACCTGGATTTACTTTATCAAGATTGGCATATTTGGGAGCTGTTCCGTGAGTTGCTTCAAATACTGCGTGTCCTGTCATATAATTGATGTTGGCTCCAGGAGCAATACCTATTCCGCCTACAATGGCAGCCAATGCATCTGATATATAATCACCATTTAAATTCATGGTGGCTATTACTGAATAATCTGCTGGTCGTGTTAATATTTGCTGTAAAAAGGCATCGGCTATACAATCTTTAATGATAATTTTTCCCAACAAAATGGCCTCTTTTTGTGCTTTATCTGCGGCTGCTTGACCTTCTTTGGCAGCTATTCTATCATATTGTGTCCAAGTAAATGTTTCTTTTGCAAATTCTTTTTCAGCCAATTCGTATCCCCAGTTCTTGAAAGATCCTTCGGTGAATTTCATTATATTTCCTTTGTGAACCAATGTTACGGAGTCTTTTTTATGTTTTATGGCATATTCAATGGCCGAGCGAATTAATCTTTCTGAGCCGTCTTTTGATACCGGTTTGATACCAAATGAAGAGCTTTCAGGAAAGCGTATTTTTTTTACCCCCATTTCTTCTTGCAAAAATTTCAACATTTTGCCCGCTTCCGGTGTACCTGCATTCCATTCAATTCCAGCATAAATATCTTCAGTATTTTCCCTGAATATTACCATATCGGTAGTACTAGGATCTTTAACCGGCGATGGAACACCTTTAAAGTATTTTACAGGTCGCTGACAAACATATAAATCTAATTCTTGACGCAAAGCCACATTTAATGATCGAATACCTCCACCAACAGGTGTAGTTAATGGACCCTTGATCCCAACTAAGTATTCTTTGATTATATCTAAGGTTTCTTTTGGAAGCCATTCTTGTGTTTGCTTAAATGCTTTTTCCCCGGCTAGTACTTCTTTCCAAATAATCTTCTTTTTTCCATTGTATGCTTTTTCTACCGCAGCGTCTATTACCCTAACCGACGCCGCCCAAATGTCTGGACCGGTTCCATCACCCTCAATAAAGGGAATTATCGGCATATCCGGTACTACTAATTGCTTGTCTTTAATTGTAATTTTTTGACCTTCCATATACTATTTTTATTTATTTAATAACAAACCAACCACCACTCTTGTTGAATAATTTTAATTTATTAACCCTTCCCCCTTTTTCCTCCTAATCAATCAAAATCCAAATTGAACTGTTGCCTTAATTTATGCACCATTGGATATTTATTGATTAATTCTTTGTATTTTTCCTCAGCCGATTTATATGTTTTAACATGCGAATTTTCTGCAATAATAATATCAATATCAAGATGATCATTTTTTAAGGCGGCTCTTAAATAGGGAATCATACCGGGCTTTACAGATTTATTAAACTCTTCTGCAATTCCATTATTTTCCATCTTTAAAACAACTTTATTTCCATCTGCTAGTTCAGGCTCCTGAGCTGATAATAAGCTATAAAATCTAGGGCGATCGGATCTTAATTTTTCAACAAAGTCTGTATAGCTTTGTTTTAAATTATCCTGACTAACTTGCTCTGATTGCTTCTGCTCAATTTCCTGTTTTGGAGATTCAATTCGGTCAACCTTTTCATTTATACTTTCAGGTTTTAAGCGCAAAGCTTCTTTTAGAGAAAGTGAAATAGCTGGCGATTTAGCTGGCGTTTGGTTTGTTGTAGCCGGATTGTTTGTTAATGTTGGTTTTGCTACTTCGGCTGTAATATTTTTTTTCTCTGATTCTTCTTCAGCCTTTAAGTCTTCATTTTTTTTTTTATCCTCAATCAAACGACTGAGTTGCACCAAGCAAAGCTCAACATGTAAGCGCTGATTCCGACTGTTTTTGTAATTTATGTCAAATTGATTACAAAGCTTCAAAGCCTCAAATATAAAATCAACTGGGCATTCTAACGCTTGCTTTAAATACATCTCCTTTATTCCCGCACCTACTTCAAATAAAGTAATAGTCGCAGGGTCTTTGCAAACCATTAAATCCCTAAAATGCTTCGACATCCCATTTAGGAAATTATGCGGGTCGAATCCATTTATAATTATTTCGTTAAATGCTAGTAATACCGATGATGTATCTGAAGCTAAAAATGCTTTTACCATCTTAAAGTAGTACTCGTAATCTAGAACATTCAGGTTTTCTATTACTCCTTTATAGGTAATCTTTTTTCCCGAAAAACTAACTACCTGATCAAAGATTGATAAGGCATCCCGCATGGCACCATCAGCCTTTTGAGCAATAATATTAAGTCCTTCAGGCTCCGCTTCAATACCTTCACTTGCGGATATTTTTGCTAGAAATTGAGTAGTATCATCAACCGTGATTCGGTTGAAATCAAAAATCTGACATCGCGAAAGTATGGTAGGTATAATCTTGTGCTTTTCTGTTGTAGCTAAAATAAATATCGCATGTTTGGGCGGTTCTTCCAATGTTTTCAAAAAAGCATTGAAGGCTTGGGTTGATAACATATGAACCTCATCGATTATATATATACTATACTGACCAATTTGAGGCGGTACGCGAACCTGTTCAATCAGATTCCTTATATCGTCAACTGAATTGTTTGATGCCGCATCTAATTCATGGATACTGTATGAGCGATTCTCAATAAATGATAAACAAGATTCACATTGATTACAGGCTTCTACTTCAGCTGATAAATTGCTGCAATTAATGGTTTTGGCTAAGATTCTGGCGCAGGTTGTTTTTCCAACCCCCCTTGGTCCGCAAAATAAGTATGCCTGAGCCAAATGCCTGCTTTTAATGGCACTTTTAAGGGTAGTGGTAATGCTGAACTGCCCTATTACCGAATCAAAATTCGTTGGTCTGTACTTTCGTGCCGATACTATAAAGGTATTTTCCATTGCAACAAATATATAAATTATTCTTCAGGAGAAGAATAATTTATATATAAGATTTATTAACATTCGTATAAACATTACTTTAGTTCAAATGATGCTTTTTGGTTGTCTATCGAATTCCTGCCAACAAACACTTCAAACTTGCCTGGTTCTGCTTTGTATTCATTACCATAGCTCCAGTATTCTATGTCTTTAACATTTATATCCAAGCTAAGCTTTTTTTCTTCTCCTGGTTTCAAATATACCTGAGTGAAGTTTTTAAGCTCCTTCATGGGTCGGGTTAAACTTCCCGTAATATCTCTGATATACAATTGAACAGTTTCTGTTCCTGCATTTACTCCTGAGTTTTTAATATTTATAAATACCTTAAGGGTATCTTTCATTCCCATTACTTCGCTGCTTAGCTGTAATCCAGAATAATCGAATTGAGTATAGCTCAGTCCATATCCAAAAGGATATAGTGGCTTATTGGGCGCATCTATATATTTGGTACACCATTCGCATTTCTCATCGGTCAATGGCCTGCCAGTGTTTTTATAGTTGTAATAAATAGGCACTTGACCTGCATGATAGGGAAATGTGATACTCAATCGTCCGGATGGATTATAATCATTGAACAATACGTCTGCAATGGCATTTCCTCCTTCGGTACCAGGCTGCCAAACCAATAAAATAGCGTCAACTAAGGGCTCAATTTCTGTAAGAATTAATGGCCTTCCACTATACAATACCAAAATGATAGTTTTTTTTAATTTACGCAATTCCTTTATTAGTTGTTCGTGGCCTGCTGGCATATGAATATTTGTCCTGCTCTTATTTTCGCCACTCCACCAGCCTGGTTCGCCTAAAGCTAAAACAATGGCATCAGATGTTTTAGCAATTTCGATAGCTTGTTTAAATCCACTATTATCAGTTCCATTAAAGTCTGTTCCTTTTGCATATGAAATAATTGCGTTTTCTCCTAGTTTTGATTTGATACCTTCTATTAAACTCACTGTGTTTACCCCGCTACCCAATGCAGCCCAATTACCTAAAGGACTTATTTTCTCTTCTACAAATGGACCTATTAACGTAATTTTTTTCAATTCTTTTGATAATGGCAGTGCCTTTACTTCATTTTTTAGTAAAACACAAGATTTTGCTGCCATTTCCCTGGCATGTTGCCTATGCGGGGCTGATAAAATAACTGTACTGTCATTGTTGCAATATTTATAGGGATCATCAAAGAGACCCAACATAAATTTTATCCTCAATATCCTGCGAACCGACTCATCTACCAATTTCTCATTTACTTTTTTTGATTTTACTAATTCAACCAAATGCTTGCGGTATGTTTTTGAACACATATCCATATCGCAACCTGCTGTTATTCCTTTTATGGCCGCTTCAATTGGATCAGCGGCAAAACCATGGCTGATCATCTCTGTTACTGAATTCCAGTCGGAAACAATAAAGCCTTTAAATCCCCATTCCCCTCTTAAAATCTGCTGGTTAAGGAAAATGCTTCCTGACGAAGGTACGCCGCTAATTTCATTAAACGAATTCATAAATGTTGCTACGCCTGCTTCAACCGATGCTTTAAAGGGTCTTAAATATATTTCACGCAATACATTTTCTGAAATATCTACCGTGTTATAATCCCTGCCGCTTTCTGCTGCGCCGTATGCGGCAAAATGCTTTGCACAGGCCGCAATACTATTTTTACCATTTAGGGATTCACCTTGAAATCCTTTGATGCGGGCTTTGGCTACTAAAGATCCGTAATAAGAATCTTCTCCCGCTCCTTCCATAACTCTTCCCCAACGGGCATCACGTGCAACATCTACCATGGGTGCAAATGTCCATCCTATACCATCCGATGATGCTTCAATAGCAGCAATGCGTGCTGATTTTTCCATGGCCTCTAAATCCCAGCTCGATGCTTCTGCTAAAGGAATTGGAAATATAGTTTTGTAGCCATGAATAACATCAAATCCAAATAACAAAGGTATTTTTAATCTGCTTTCTTCAACCGCAATTTTTTGCAATTGTCGAGTAGATTCATTACCGGTAACGTTCAGTAGCGATCCAACATATCCATTGCGAATGTCTTCCGCTTCATTCGTGTTTTTTACTGTAGGTCCTGTGTTTACTTCATGACTGGGATACTGTATTAACTGCCCAACCTTCTCTTCAAGAGTCATCTGTTTCATTAAAATCTCAACCTTCTCATCAATAGGATCTTTTGAAGGGCTAGTACACGATAGTAAGTATATCGCAGAAAAAATTAATAATACATGCTTCATTGTTTTCTATTTTAGTTTATTTTTTTTAAATCTTCTGGTGTATCTATTGATATTCCTTCATCTTCAACCAATCGTGTTTTAATTCTGTATGCATTTTCTAACCAACGGTTTTGCTCCAGCGATTCAACCCGTTCCAACATGCCGGTAGTTAGATTGGTTATTTCTTTTAAAACATGCGACCGATAGGCGTAAATTCCTATATGTTTGTAATATACTGCTTCATTTAGCCAGTTCTTAGCTTGGTTTCGGTTGTAGGGTATGGGCGCACGACTAAAATACATGGCAAATTCCTTGCAATTAACAACCGCTTTAACGTGATTGGGGTTGTGAATATCTTCTTCAAACCCAATTTTTTTTATCAATGTAGCAATATCAGTGTCCTTATCAAGGAAGCATGCAGCAAGCAATTCTAAATTTTTCGGATCAATAAAAGGTTCATCACCCTGTATATTAATAATTATGTCGTATTTATTACCTGTTTGTTTCTCATGCAATTCTATGGCTTCGGCACATCGGTCTGTCCCGCTGGGATGCTTTTCAGAAGTCATTACTACTTGTCCCCCAAATTTTTTTACCGCATCTTCTATTCTAATATCATCAGTTGCAACAATAACTTCAATTCCTGCTTTACAGGCTTGTTCATAAACCCGCTGAATCATTGATTTACCCTTAATATCTATAAGTGGTTTACCGGGGAATCGAGTTGATGCATACCGCGATGGGATGATGCCTAATATTCTCATCTTTTTTTAGGCACAATTTTAAATAATTTTAAGCAATTACAGATCACTTTTTGAAGAATAAATTGTAATTTTGTCAGGTTTAGATTAATTTTTGTCAGTTTACATGGATGTTCAACAAATAAAACAGCGTTTTGGAGTTATAGGCAATTATGCCGGTCTTAATCGTGCCGTTGATATAGCGCGACAAGTTGCGCCCACTGACTTATCTGTTTTAATTACAGGTCCCAGTGGAGCAGGTAAGGAGATTATTCCCCAAATCATCCATTTTTTTAGTGCGCGTAAGCACGGCAATTACATTGCTGTAA
This sequence comes from Bacteroidota bacterium, assembly GCA_020049015.1. Classification (GTDB taxonomy): domain Bacteria; phylum Bacteroidota; class Bacteroidia; order Bacteroidales; family DTGW01; genus JAIFLP01. Next base: position 10,792 of record JAIFLP010000158.1, read on the forward strand.
ACTGTGGAGCTATTCCCGAAGGAACTATAGATTCAGAGTTATTCGGTCATGAAAAAGGTTCTTTTACCGGTGCACACGAAAGTCGGAAAGGTTACTTCGAAGTAGCAGACGGAGGTACTATCTTCCTCGATGAAGTTGCTGAATTACCACTTTCTACGCAGGTTCGATTGCTTAGGGTGCTTGAAACAGGTGAATACATGAGGGTTGGTTCTTCTAAATCGCAGAAAACCAATGTTAGGGTAATAGCAGCTACCAATGTTGATGTATTGGGGCAAATTCAGCAAGGTAATTTCCGCGAAGATTTATATTACCGCTTAAATACAGTTCCTATTGTAGTGCCTCCACTTAAGGATAGAAAAGAAGATATTCATTTATTGTTTAGAAAATTTGCCAACGATTTTGCTGAGAAATACCGAATGCCAGCAATTAATCTTAATGAAGAAGCCATTTTAATACTTGAAAATTATAGCTGGCCCGGTAATATTCGCCAACTGAAAAATATTACGGAACAAATCTCGGTAATAGAAAAATCCAGGTTTATTTCTGCTGAAATGCTTAAATTATATTTACCTGATTATACTGATGTTCGTTTGCCCGCATTAATGAAAAATAGTGCTAGTGGCGATTCTTCTTTTGCTTCAGAAAGAGAGATTCTCTATAAGATTTTATTTGATATGAAAAATGATATGAGCGATTTGAAAAAAATTGTCTATCATTTCACCCAAGGGGGGTATAATAATAATCTAAGTAATGAAGATGCAGGTATTGTAGACCGTTTGTTTAAGGAAATGGATCCTAGAAACATGGGTGCTCCGGTGAATAATTTTACCAATTTTGATTACAATAGAAAACAAGGACCTAATATTCAAGATACCGAAGAAGTAGTAGAAGAATCATTATCTTTAGAAGACAAAGAAATGGAAATGATTAAGAAAGCTTTAGATAAATATCATGGTAAACGCAAGCTAGCCGCAGATGAATTGGGCATTTCTGAAAGAACTTTATATAGAAAAATCAGAGAATATAATATTACTGAATAAGATGATTCAATCTATTAGAATATTGCTGTACATTTTTACAATTAGCGCTTTAACTTCTTGTTTTAGCGTGTCGTATTCATTTTCTGGCGCCGATACAGGTGAACTGAAAACAATTTCTGTTGCTTATATCCAAAACAGGGCACCTATTGTTAATCCCGGATTAAGTCAGCAATTCACAGAAGCTTTGCGTGAAAAGTTCAGATCGCAAACCAAACTCGTTATGATAACGGCTAATGGCGAAGCCGATTTTGACGGTGAGATAATTGACTATAGCACAAAACCCATTTCTGTACAGAGTAATGATGTTGCATCTAAAAATCGCTTTACTATTACAGTGAAAATAAAATATAACCATCAAAAGGACAGTAAAAAAAGCTTCGAAGCTAATTTTTCGCGCTACGCCGATTTTGATAGTAATAAAAGCTTTAATGCAGTAGAAGCTGAATTAACAAAGCAAATTATTGACGATTTAACGGAAGATATTTTTAATAAAGCATTTGTAAACTGGTAAAAGATGCAAGCAGACAAACTATATAGCCTTATTGAAAGCCCCAATCTGATTCAATCATCAGAGTGCGAAGCATTGCAATCGCTGTGCGCAAAATATCCGCTTTTTCAGGCAGCCCGTTTTCTGTACTTAAAAAAGTTAAAAGATTCTGATCAAATGCAATATGTATCGGATCTTGAGAAGTATGCAATTGGTATTTATGATAGAAAAAGATTGCATCGTTTCTTATATGCAGATCAGCCGAATAACCGCAACAATGCAGTAGCCAGCGACAAAGTTTATGAAGACATTGGTATAACAGGTATGTTGTTAATCGACGAATCTATCGCAGTATCACAAGCACCTACTGTTGAACAGGATATTTCACACCCTGTACCCGAAATGAATTTTGAGCGTTTCGAAATGTCCGCACCTGAAGTATTAGTTGAGGAAAAGGTTGAGATGGAGGCTAAGGTTGATGCAGATGCTGATCTTAAAACAGAAACAGGTTCTACTAAAGAAAACTCTTTACCTAAACAGATAGATATTATAGAAAAGTTTATTGAAATAAATCCTAAAATCGAAATTGATAAAACGGCTAAGGCAGGAGATGATATTTCAGAAATGAGTAGTATTGAATCAGATGAGATTGCAACGGAATCTTTGGCCAGAATTTATCTTATGCAAGGGCTTAAAAATAAAGCAATTAACGTTTATGAGAAATTAAGTTTGAAATTTCCAGAAAAAAGTGCTTATTTTGCAGGCCTTATTAATGATATAAAAAATAATATAACAAATAAATAATATGATTTACGGTATTTCTTTAACAATTATTATTGTAGCCAGCGTTTTGGTTATCATTGCAGTATTGCTTCAAAATTCAAAAGGAGGCGGTTTGGCTGCTAATTTTGCTTCTGCTCAGGTTATGGGTGTTCGAAAAACTGCCGATTTTCTAGAAAAAGCGACTTGGGTATTGGCATCAGTTATTGTAGGCTTTTCAATTATAGCTACATTGGCACTTAAATCAGGTGGAGGCGATACAAAGAAGTCATTGATCAAAGATAAAATGGAAGCAGCTAGTGGTGGTCAATTACCTATGCAACCTGCGCAAGATCAACCTGCTCAAGAACAACCAGCTGCGCAACCTGCTGAATAAAAATACAGCATTATTTCATCAATAAAAAAGGGGCGTTAGTTCCTGCAATCTTCGTAGCATTAAATTACGTAAATCAATAAAGGTGCGTTGGTTCTTACATTTATTATATGTAGTTTTTACTCGTGCTTGAAATTATCTATTAAATACAGGTGTGGAACTTACATTAGCATTTCTTGATGATTTTCGGATACATACTAATCTTTTTGATGAACCACTAAATATAAAAACACCCCTTTCAGAGATGCACCTATTGCAATAAATCATATATTTGCATATTGAAAGATATGAAAACATGATTATTGCAAATCCTATATACGATGTTGTTTTTAAACGTTTAATGGAAGATAAGCGAATAGCGAAGTTTTTTATTGAAACCCTTACCAGCGAGTGTATAATTGACATTGAACTAAAGCCCCAAGAATTTACTTATAATGACCAATTGGCGGGAATAGCTGTCTACCGACTTGATTTTTTGGCTACTATAAAAACGGCTGATAACGGGTATAAAAAGGTATTGATAGAAATACAAAAAGCAAAAAATGCAGTAGATCTAATGCGTTTTCGCAATTATTTAGCCGAGCAGTACAAAAAAGAAGATGAGGTGTTAACTAAAGAAGGGTTAAGCAAGCAAGCGTTGCCAATTATAACCATTTATTTGCTGGGTTTTACACTTAATGAAATAGTAACATCAGTGATTAAAGTGAATCGCCAGTACACCGATTTAATAAACAATAAAATTATCAATCAACGGAGTGAATTTATTGAAAAATTGACGCACGATTGTTATGTAGTTCAGATACCCCGAATACAGCCAAAAATTCAAACCAAATTAGAAGTGTTGTTAAGCATTTTTGAGCAAAATTATTTTACTGATGAAAAAGAAATCACTAAAAACTATAATTATAAAGTAGAAGATGCTTTTATTAAAAACATAGTCGACATATTGCATCATGCGGGAACCGATCCGGTAGAGCGTATAGAGATTGAAAAAGAGCAAGAAGCATTGCGGGTTTTTGATGCAGGCATGAGGGAATTAAAGAAAGCAATAACAGAAAAAGAAGAAGAAATAACAAAGAAGGAAAAGGAAATATCAGAGAAGGAAAAGGAAATTGCCACGAAGGATGAATTAATTAAAAAATTACAGAAAAGACTTGGGGAAAAATAATATTATTTGTTCAACAACCTACTCCAACTCAATCCCTAATAATTGTTTTGCCATTTGATTTAGTGTTTCTTTATCTCCAATAAAATGATAAGTACGCTGCCAATATTGATTTATATCGGCATTACTGAGTATATTAACTTCTCTAGTTATTTGTATTGAAAAACGGGTTCCTGCCATATTTTCGAATTCAGTTTCGTGCTGCATAAAGATTTTTTTACTGTCAGATGAGATCACTTTAAAAGCTTCTCTATCTGTTGATGCGGGAACATCCCAATGCTTTAGATTAAATGGGTTAGATTTATTAAAAAACAAAGAGTACTGACTGCCTTCAGGTCCGAGCCAAAAACGTTCTTCTCCACCATAATTATTAAATTTTTTTACTATTTTGTTCTTTTTTATAAAATCGTAATTCACTGCACCAAAGCTAAATCCGTTCATTCCATCGCAAGAACTTGTCATTACTCGTCCTTGCCACTCTGGTACAATTAAAACATAAGAACTGTCATGTTGCAATAAAACTACATTTGATGCTTTACAAATTACGTCATAATCATTTTTAAAATATAGCGTTTTTTTATCTTTTTTGATGCTAAAGAACGAGCTAATTAGCATAATAACGTATATCATATTTTGATGTTTTTAGGTTTGTATTTCCTATTACCATGACTATCCACCATGATTTTGCTGCTAAAATTATTTTCTAATATTTCTTTTGTTTAATGCAGCCTGATACCTTCGGGCATTCTCATTATGCTGTTGCAATGTTTTGGCAAAATTATGATAACCTGAAAGGTCGTCCTTAGCACAAAAGTAGATATACGAGTGCTTTTCGTAGTTTATTACTGCTTCAATAGCCTTGATTCCCGGAAAACAGATAGGCCCAGGAGGCAAGCCCGAATAAACATAAGTATTATAGGGTGAATCATATTCTAAATCTTTCAAAAGGATTCTTTTCTTTTCAAAATTACGAAGTGCAAATTTCACTGTTGGATCAGCCTGTAATCGCATGCCTTTTTTGATTCGATTAATATAAACGCCTGCGATGGTTTTGTATTCTTTGCTTTTTGCGCTCTCTTCAAATACAATGCTAGCAATAATGCTTACTTCAATAGGATTTAATCCTGCTGCAGCTGCCTTTTTTCTGCGATCTTCGTTCCAAAATGCGTCAAATTCCTTTTTCATCCGCTTAAAAAAATCGGATGCTGTTGTATTCCAGTATATTTCATAAGTGTTAGGTATGAATAAAGCAGGAAGGTTATGCTTATTAAAACCGTATTCCGTCAGAGTGATTTCATCCTGAAAAACTCGCATTAACGATAGGGAATCGGCTTCAATCTTTTTTGAAATGGCACCGGCAAATTGTTCCAGTGTCCTAATATTATTAAAACTTAGCTTAACAGGAGTCTGATCGCCCGACCTGAGCATATTGATCAGCTCGTTATTGTTCATGTTGTTTTTTATTTTATAACGACCTGGTTTGATATTATTCTGATACTGTTTTTTTTCGGCCAACCATTCAAACGAATTCCGATTGATAATTACATTGCTCTTATATAAGATCCTGGTAACATCTTGTAGCGTAGATCCGGTAGGTATATATATATAAGGAGATAAATTAGCTTTTAGGATTACATTGGGTTGATATATTTGAGTATAAGCATGATATAGCTTAATACCGCCTACAACTATGCTTATTAATATAAACATCAACACAATCCGTAAAAGAAAGGAGATTTTTTTCATCCTCAATAGTTTGTATAAAATTTGCGCCAAATGTATACATTTTTAATATAATAAGGTTATATTTGTGCTTAAAGTAACGTCTCTTTTAAGATATGAAGGCTGAAGGTATTTATGAAATCTTTAATGCATTGGATGATGATAGCCTAAGCTTCGTATACAACGGGACTTTTAGTCCGGGTATGACCGAAAAAATCATTGACCTCAATGACTCCAGTATTGAGACAAACCCCCTGAAAAATAATATCAATAGAAGGATATCCTTTATTATAGCCGAATGTTTTCAAAACTTAATCATACATGGAAATGCTTTTGCGGGTAGACCAAAACAAGGGGTCCGTAATGCAGTATTCAGTCTTAGAAGGGTTGGGGAAGTATATGTAATTTCTTCAATTAATTTAGTTGCTAAGTCTGCCATTGAAAAATTAAAATCAAAGCTCGATTATGTAAATAATCTTTCCCACGACGAGCTTAAAAAAATTCAGCTAGAGGTTTTAAGTGATGGAATACTAACAGATAAGGGAGGTGCTAGTTTAGGACTTATTGAAATGGCATTAAAATCAGGTAATAAGCTTGAGTATCATTTCGAACCATTTAATACGCGATACCATCACTTCTATTTACAGGTTTTGGTGCATGCACCTGTTGTTGATGCCGATTTTGTGTTAACAGAAGAGTTTAATATCATTAATAAGGTGAGTTACCACCTTCTCAAAAGTAATATACTTTTGCTGTTAAAAAGCGATTTTGCTACCCACAGCATTGTACCTGTTATTTCAATGGTAGAAGAAAATATTTCGCATATTTTCGAAAGAGGAAAGCGGAAAAAAGTGTTTCATATTTTGGTTGAACTACTTCAAAATATTGCTAAATATAGTCTTCAACGCAAAGAGCATAAAGAGGGTATTTTGGCTATTACCAGAAAAGGAAAACAATTGGGCGTGCTTACTGGAAATTATGTAAGTCCCAATGCTGCCGAAAAACTACGGCTTCATATTGAAAAAATCAATTCGCTTTCTAAACCTGAGCTTAATGAATGGTGCAAAGTCATTCTCCAACACGGTCCAATCAATCCTGGTGGGGGTGCTGGTATTGGCCTAATTGATATTGCCCGAGAAAACAACAGAAAATTAGATTTTGAATTACTTCAAATTGAAAAAGATGTTTACTTCTTTTTACTTAGTATTGATGTATAATCTCTTAGCTTTTAAAATTACGAAGTTTTAATTGGGTGAGCACTTTTTTTGTATATAGCGGAAAGTCGCCATTCATCATCCATGCATAATAACCCTGATCTTTCTGAAAAACATCATCTACGGCAACCCCTTTATATTTACCAAAATTGAATACTTCAATACCTTTTTCATTATAAACTATTCTGCCTGCGTAATCAACATTTTGGGTGTGCGCTGAAAATACAGCCAGTTGATCTATATCATTAACAATTGGTTCCGTTGTTTTTCCGGCATGATCAGTAAATTTTTTACCTTCGTAATGATCTAATTGGGCCTTTAAAATTTCATAGGTTGCTAAGGTATCTGCTTCTGAACTGTGAGCATTCTCTAAGTTTTTGCCACAATAAAACTTATAAGCAGCCGATAAGGTACGTTGTTCCATTTTATGGAAAATGACCTGTACATCTATAAATTTTCGCTTTTTTAAATCAATATCAACGTCTGCTCTTAAAAACTCTTCAGCCAATAAGGGAATATCAAATTTATTGCTGTTAAAACCAGCAAAATCACAGCCTTCAATTTCGTTGGCGATGGTTTTTGCAATTTCTTTAAAAACAGGGGCGTCTTTAACATCTTCATCCTTTATTCCATGAATAGCTGTAGACTGTGGAGGTATCGGAATTGTTGGGTTTATCCGGAAGGTTTTCACTTCTTCTTTACCGCCCGGATAAACTTTTAGTATGGTTATTTCAACAATTCTATCTTGTGCAAGATTTATTCCTGTGGTTTCTAAATCTAATATAACCAAAGGGTTTTTAAGGTTTAAATTCATAAAATTAACCGGTAATCATCATGGGCATCAATAACATCAATACATCTTCTGTTTCATTTTCTTTGTCAACTGGCAAAACAATACCAGCTCTTGAGGGATCAGACATTTCAAGTACTATATCGCTTGAGGTGATATTACTAAGAATTTCAACCAAAAATGCAGATTTAAAGCCTATTTCAATCTCATCGCCATCATACTGACAATTCAATCTCTCGTATGCAGAAATTGAGAAATCTATGTCTTGCGCCGATATGGTGATTTGATTGCCATTGATCTGTAATTTTATCAAATTGCTGGCTTGATTCGAAAATACGGATACCCTCTTTAAGGTATTAAGAAATTCAACCCTGTCAATAATCATTTTATTGGGGTTCTTAGTTGGTATTACCGAATTATAACTAGGATAGGTTCCTTCAGTTAACCGGCATACCATTTTGTAAGATGATAACTCAAAATAAGCGTTTTTATCATCAAATTCAACACCTACTTTACTTTCTTCCTTAGGGAGTATATTTCTAAGTAATGAGGCAGGTTTTTTAGGAAGAATGAAAGTTGCTATTACACCAGGTGCAACATCTTTTCTTATATATCTTACTAATTTATGCGCATCAGATGCTACAAATGTTACATCATCTTTTGAAAGATCAATACAAATACCATTCATTACGGGTCTTAATTCATCATCGGCCGTAGCAAATACCGATTTGTTAATCCCTTGCAACAATGCTTTGCTGTCAATTCCAAACGATGATTTTTTATCGTTTTTGATCTTGGGAAGCACCGGAAAATCATCCCCGTTTTGTCCAGCTATGGTAAATTTACCATTTTGGGTGCTAATTACCACCATTTTGCTTTCTTCATTGATGTCGAAGGCTAGGGGTTGTTCGGGAAATTCCTTCATGGTATCCAATAACAGCTTTGAAGGAATTGCAATATTTCCATCCCCTTCTGTATTATCTAAATTTATGGTCGTAATTAAAGTGGTTTCCAAATCTGAAGCCGTTATGGTCATCACTTTTGAAGATAATTCAAACAAAAAATTATCTAAAATAGGCAAGGTATTCTTTGAACTAATTACCTTACTGATGGCTTGCAAATGACTTAATAATTCTGTACTGGAAACTAAAAATTTCATATCTCTTGTTTTTTAATGTGTTACAATTTAACAGACGCTTTTTGTATAAAAAACAATATTACTGCTTTTTTAACAAAATTTATCTCAACCCAAGGGGAAGATATTAACAAAATGTTGAAAACTTTTATTTTTATTCCCCTTCTTCAAAAAAAGACTGCTTTTTTAAAATCGGAACTACCTCAATAAAGCTCATTAAATAGCTATCTTTTTTATTTATAATCATATACACGTGATCATAATCTATTTTACCTCTTTTGTCTAGCTTTCCATAAAAACTCATTAGTTCCTTTCTACC
>JAIFLP010000106.1 GCA_020049015.1 Bacteroidota bacterium
ATTTAATTTTAATATTTATGAGTAGTATAATGAGCAAGCCAGATTATTTATTTGAGGTTAGTTGGGAGGTGTGCAATAAGGTTGGCGGTATCCATACCGTTATATCTACTAAAGCATTAAGTTTAGTAAATGAATTCAGAAGCAATTATATACTAATTGGCCCTGACGTTTGGAGGGATAATTCTGAAAATCCTGAGTTTATAGAAGATCGTAAACTGTTTAAATCTTGGCGCGATAAGGCCAGCGAAGAGGGTCTCCGAATAAAGATTGGACATTGGAATATTCCAGGTAAACCAACTGTCATAATAGTTGATTTCTCAATGTTTATAGCCCAAAAAGATGTTATTTTTTCCAAATTTTGGGAAATCTATAAATTAGTTTTTTCCAAATTTTGGGAAATCTATAAATTAGATTCTATTTCGGGACAATGGGATTATGTTGAACCTGCCTTATTTGGATATGCTGCAGGCAAAGTAGTTGAAAGTTTTACTCGTTATCATGCCAGTATACGTGAAAAAGCCGTAGCTCAATTCCATGAGTGGATGACTGGTACAGGATTGTTATATCTTAAAGATGCGACACCTCAAATAGGCACTATTTTTACCACACATTCTACTGTTTTAGGAAGAGCCATTGCTGGAAATGATCAAAAATTATATGGAAATTTAGAACAATTCAACACTGATCAAAAAGCAAATGAATTTGGTGTTTCTGCTAAGCAATCATTAGAAAAACTTTCAGCAGAGCAAGCTGATTGTTATACTACCGTAAGTGAAATAACCAGTTTAGAGTGCAAACAATTTCACCAAAAACAAGTTGATCTTATAACCCCAAATGGTTTTGAAGCCAGCTTTATTCCTTCAGAAGATCAATTTTCAGCATCAAGAGAAAATGCAAGAAAAAAACTCTTTGAAGTATCTGAAGCATTATTAGGTTATCAATTACCAAAAGATACGCTATTTGTTGCAAACAGCGGAAGATATGAATTCAAAAACAAAGGCATAGATCTATTTATTGATGCAATGGGTAATTTAAATACATCAAAAGATTTAAACCGAACCATCGTTTCATTGGCACTTGTACCAGCCAATCATTATGGTCCTAGAAAAGATTTGAATCATTGGATTGAAAATAAAGAATACAATCCTGATCCATGCAATAATGTTCTGACCCATACTTTGCACTACTCAGAAAACGACGCCATTTTAAAAAGGATTTATGCTAATAAACTGAGCAATAAAAAAGAAGACAAAGTAAAAATAATATTTGTTCCTTCCTATTTAAATGGCGATGATGGTATTTTTAATGTTACCTATTACGATCTTTTAATAGGTATGGATTTAACCATTTTGCCGTCATATTATGAACCTTGGGGTTATACACCTATGGAGAGTATCGCATTTAGAGTTCCAACCATTACCACAACGCTTGCAGGTTTTGGATTGTGGGCAAAAAATGAATTTAAAGACACAGGAAACAGCGTTTTTGTTTTAGAGCGAACAGATGATAATGAAAAGGACGTAGTAAATTTAATTGCAAGCGCTACCCTAAAAATATCAGCCTTACAACAAAAAGATTTTGATGCTGCGCGTGCAAAAGCATTTGAAATATCGCAAGCAGCACTTTGGAAAAATTTTATTAAATATTATCAACAAGCATATAATATAGCCATTCAAAAAATAGCCATGAGGGTAAATATAGTATTAGAAACAGAAAGATACGAAGCAAATACAAGTGTAGAAGGATTTTCACACGCAAACAATGCTTCTTGGAGAAGATTTGTTGTACAAAGGAATATTCCAGAAAAGTTAAGTGCACTGGAAGAACTTTCAAAAAATCTTTGGTGGTGTTGGAACTTTGAAGCCATCGAATTATTCACCTCTATAGACCATGATTTATGGATGGAAAGCGACCAGAATCCTATCATGTTCTTAGATAAAATATCGTACGAAAAACTTAAGGAATTAGAAAATGATGAAGAATTCCTTTTCAAATTGAAAAAAGTTTTTGACAAATTCAAAAAATATATATCACAACCGCCTCTTGCAGATAAACCTCATGTTGCCTATTTCAGTATGGAATTTGGTTTACACGATTCACTAAAAATATTCTCGGGCGGTTTGGGTTTATTAGCTGGTGATTATTTAAAAGAAGCCAGTGATTACAATTATCCCATTGTAGGTATTGGATTACTATACAGATATGGTTATTTCAAACAAGTAATATCTGCCGTTGGTGATCAAATTGCTGCATATGAACCTCAAGTATTTTCTCAATTGCCTATTAAACCCGCAAAAGATGCTTCAGGTAATTGGCTGAAAATAGAAATTGTTTGGCCTGGAAGAACAGTACATGTGCGCGTTTGGGAAGTTAGCATAGGTCGCATTTCATTATATCTTCTTGATACTGATTTTGACGAAAACTTAGACGTTGACAAACAAGTAACACATCATTTATATGGTGGTGATTGGGAAAACCGTTTGAAACAAGAAATTGTACTGGGCATTGGAGGTATAAGAGTACTAGATGCATTGGGTATTAATAGTAACGTTTATCATTGCAATGAAGGTCATGCCGCATTTATAGGAGTTGAAAGATTAAGGAAACTAATTGTTGAAGGAAATCTCACTTATGCCGAAGCCATTGAAATAGTTAGATCTTCTTCATTATTTACCACACATACACCAGTGCCAGCCGGTCACGATGCATTCGATGAAAACATGCTCCGCATGTATATGGGTCATTACCCCCAACGCTTAAAAATCAGTTGGGAGCAATTCATCGCTCTTGGTCGATGCAATCCAACAGACAGCCATGAAAAATTTTCTATGAGCTTCCTTGCAGCTAACCTATCACAAGAAATAAATGGAGTTAGTCGCATTCACGGTCGTGTTAGTCAAGAAATATTCAGCAGTTTATATAAAGGATATACGCCAGATGAATTACATATTGGATATGTAACCAACGGTGTTCATATTCCAACTTGGATGGCAAAACATTGGGTTGAATTATATAGAAAAACTTTTGGTGAAGATTTTGTAAACAGACAACATGATTTTGAAATGTGGAACAAAATCTATGATGTTCCCAATAATGTAATTTGGAAAATAAGAAACCACCAACGTGAAGTACTTATTAATTATGTTAAAGAAAAATTAAAAGAAAGCAGCATTCGCCGTCATGAAAATCCAAAATTAATGCTCGAGAAAAGTGAAAAACTGAATAAGCATAGTTTAACTATTGGATTTGCACGCAGATTTGCTACTTACAAACGTGCCCACCTATTATTTACGGATATAGACAGATTGGCTAAAATAGTAAATAACCCCGCAATGCCTATACAGTTCTTATTTGCGGGAAAAGCGCATCCTCACGATAAAGCAGGACAAGATTTGATCAGAAGAATTGTAGAAATATCAAAAATGCCGCAATTCATTGGTAAAATTACTTTCATTTCAAATTACGAAATTGGAGTAGCTCAAAAACTCATACAAGGTGTAGATATTTGGATGAACACTCCTACCCGTCCTTTAGAAGCATCGGGAACCAGTGGTGAAAAAGCCATCATGAACGGTGTATTACATTTTAGCGTACTTGACGGCTGGTGGGGCGAAGGCTACCAAAAACAAGCAGGATGGATGCTTCCTGAAGAAGTAACTTATGAAAACAGTACTTATCAAGATCAGTTAGACGCTGAAACTATTTACAGTCTTCTTGAAAATGAAATTGCCCCATTATATTATTTCCGCGATGAAGAAGGGGTTCCTATTGGTTGGGTAAATTATATTAAAAATTCTATTGCCAAGGTTTGTCCCAATTTTACCATGAACCGTCAATTAGTTGATTACGATAAGAAATTCTATCTTAAACTCTTTCAAAGAGGTTCCAAATTAAAAGAAAATGATTATGCATTAGCTAAGGATATGGCTATTTGGAAAAAAAGAGTTAAATCGGCATGGGAAAGTATTGATGTCGTTTCGGTTTCATATCCTGATATCAACCGCACAGCAACTTTAGGACAAAAATATAAAGCGGAACTGGTACTCGATTTAAATGAGCTAAAACCTAATGATATCTTGGTTGAAATGGTAATAGCCGAAATCAATAACCGCCATAAAATTCTCAGTAAAGAGGAATTTAATATTGAGAAAATTGAAGATCAAATAGTGTCGTATAAAATTGAAATTGTTCCTACGCGACCAGGCACCTTTGATTTTGGTATCAGAATATCGCCCAAACACGAATTACTTCCACACAAACAAGACTTCAATTATATCAGATGGATTGAATAAAAAATAAAAATAAAAAAAAGGTTGTCAAAAAAATTGACAACCTTTTTTTTTATACTCCAAAAAATTTCAAACCCTCGTATACAAAAAATACTGGCCATATTAATGCTTTTAAGAAGCCTACTACCCCAAACCAAAAAGTAGTAGCTTTACCAATAAAATAAATTGCAGCACCTATTAAACCTAATCCGTAAAAAGCTTCGGACGTTCCTGAACGCATGTTTTCTTTTGCCATGATATTTAGTATTAATGAACAAAATCAAAATTAAACCATGGCGAGCCAAAAAACAAGTTTTTCACCGACTCGTAGCCTTCATTGATCCACTTATTTCAGTCACTTACCCTTTTTAGCAAATTATTTAAGTTCAAAATACCTGTTAAAGAAAAGAAATTGATAATATAAGGCATTGTCCCAATATTTCCAATCATGTCCGCCGGGTCTCTCAATATAATCATGGTGCACATTCAAATACAATAGTTTTTCATGCAATTTTTTATTTACCTCATAAAAGAAATCATTAATGCCGCAATCAATAATTATTGCTATTTGATTGTATCTTAATAAATGTAATTGATTCATTACAGTATTATTCTCCCAATTCTTTAAATTTGAAGCCTTCTCGCCCAATCGTTTTGACAAATCCCAATTTTCAGGAAACGGAAGAATATCAACGCCTCCACTCATTGAACCCGTTGCACCAAAAATGTCCTGATGCCGAAAAGCAAGATATAAAGCACCATGTCCCCCCATACTTAATCCGCATACTGCGCGTCCTTTTTTATTTTTTATGGTATTAAATCCTTTATCTATAAATGCTATTAGTTCAGATGAAACATAGGTTTCATATTTGAAAGCAGGATCAACTGGACTATCAAAATACCAGCTGGAATAAGCGCCATCTACACCAACAATAATCATATTATACTGATCAGCAAAAGTTAGTATTTGAGGAAAATCTTTTACCCAAGAAGAGTAATTTCCACTGTATCCGTGCAACATATAAACAACAGGTAATGCGGCACCTTTCGGATTATATGAATCAGGTACTACAACACAAGTTTTTATACTCTTATTCATTGCTGCACTAAAAGTAGTTAAGGTATCTACTTTAGCTGAAAATACCGAAGTACACAAGAAAAATGCTGAGGTAATGATTAAAAAACGCTTCATATACTATAAAATTTAAATTTAATGTCAATAAAAAAAAAGTCATATTTTCATTCGTAAATAATTTTAGTTTAAGGTCGGATGGAACTCCATGTTTACTATTTTCATTGGTGTTTGTGTTTTCGTAAACATGTTCGTTTCATAAGATTAAAGATTTTGAATCAGTTTCTTAAACGTATCCATCATTCCCATCATTTGATGTATATCTAATAAGGCTTTGTTAAATGCAAATGAAACATTGAAGTATTTTTTTTCTTTCCATTGTCCATTTTCAGAAATGTTTTCGAAAAATGTTGAATACAAAGCAACACTAATACTTGAGCCATAATGCAGTGGAACAAAACCGGAACGAATTCCTGATTTTGAAAAATCGTATAATACGGCAGAATATGATTCTAAATCGCTTATTGAAATAGGGGTTTCCTTAAAATGATTCCACTTCAATAATAAGTCTTTAATCAATTGATTTGGCTGCATCGTCTCCAATCTGCGCAATACCGGAAACATTATTCCCTCAGATGAGGGTGTTGATACCGCGATATTAACTTCCAATGATTTTTGTATGCGGCCATTAATTACTGAATAATTACAATCAATATGGCGCTTCAACATTTGCACCATGCATTTTAAAACGTTTATTGAATTATCTAAATCCGATTGTTCATCTGGAGCTTCTATAAGCATTGAAAAATGACAAGGAATGCTCTGGGCCACATTTTGCAACTGAACACTTGAAATATCTTGCTCAAGATCTCCAACAAAATCTGCTGATGAATCTTTAAAAACATCGGGCGATAATTTTAGCACCGATTCTATATCTGCTTTAGAAATCTTATGCAAACCGTTTAAAACATCTTCAATATCTAATGAATGTTCCCGCATCATTGATTTGGCTAATGGCGTAACCTTAATGCCTTTATCGGAACTTGCCATTTGATCAGCATGAACTTCAATCTTTAAATTATCAATTACGCCATCCCTTGTTTGATCAACAGCGGCTTGTTTGATTATAGTTTGTGCAGCAGCAGGATTATATTTTTCGGTATCAATTTTACATGCAACGGCTCCAACTTTAGTAACAGAACCTTCAGAAAGAATAATCTCCAAAGTGCCGTTTTCAGGAGCTATCAAAGGTAAGCTAGCCTTTTCCGATTCAATTTCGCCTAACTCCTCTCCTTTTTCAACCTGACTGCCATTTTCTTTATACCATCGGCTCACGCTTACTTCAGTTATTGATTCACCCGGACTTGGTATTTTCAGTTCTATTAACATATAGTCGGTTTTACTCCGTTTTAAAAATATAATTGTGTTGTTTTAAAATTTCAACCCTGGATTTTCCTTCAAAACATTGAAGTCCACAATACTTCAATAATTTTTCGCAATTACAAGGTTTAAAAACTTTATTGAGAATTTCTTCCTGCTCAGCAAGATGTATTTTATTCAAACCTGTTGCCGGGCTTGCACTTGGCAATCGTGTTATTTGAACTATTACTTGATCTTTCAATACGGAATGAATATAGGGCCATGCTCCCATATTTTCTGGCTCTTCCTGAACCCATAATTTTAACAGCACATTTGGATATTTGCGTAGAATTTCGTGATATGCTTTTAAAGGAAACGGATGCAATTGCTCTATTCTAATAAGCGCAACATCACGCGCCTCCATTTTTTCTTTTCGTTCGAGCAAATCATAATATATCTTACCGGTACAAAAGACCAATCTGCGCACCTCTTCTATATCTACATCCTTATCATCAATTATTTCATTAAACCTACCCTGCAACAAATCTTCTTTGAGAGAAATGCATTTAGGATGTCGCAATAAACTTTTTGGAGTAAATATTACCAAAGGGATTCTGAAATTTCTTTTTAATTGACGGCGCAAGACGTGGAAAAAATTTGCAGGAGTTGAGCAATTACATATTTGCATATTGTTATTTGCTGCCATTGAAAGATAGCGTTCTACACGAGCGCTTGAATGCTCAGGTCCTTGACCTTCAAATCCGTGCGGCAACAACAATACCAAACCACTCATCAAACCCCATTTCTCCTCAGCAGACGAAATATATTGATCAATGATTACCTGCGCCACATTGCTAAAATCTCCAAATTGAGCTTCCCATATTGTTAATCCATTAGGAACAGCTAGTGAATAACCATATTCAAAACCGAGAACACCATATTCCGATAAAAGGGAATTGTAAACTCTATAATGCGCATTTTTATCATTTATTTTTTTAAGCGGGAAATACTTTCTATCTGTATCTTCTAAAGTATGAGCAGCATGGCGATGCGCAAAGGTACCGCGAATAGAATCTTGGCCACTTAATCGTACAGAAAAACCCTCACTTAACAAAGAACCATATGCTAACTGTTCAGCCATTGCCCAATCAATTACTGAATTTTCATAATTACGCTTTCTGTCCTCAACCAGTTTTATTGTTTTACTAAAAAATTGCAAATGCTCGGGCAAATGGGTGAGCGCAAATGCTACTTTATCAAGCATTTCTATAGATACGCCCGTGGAGGGGCTCTCCTCAAAATCTCTTTCACAGCTGTATTTCAAGCCAAGCCATTCATTTCGCAAAAATGTTCGTATTTTAACACCCTCTATTTCTTTCGATTTTTCGAATTTTTCTTCTAATTCTTCATCAAAAGATTTTTCAATTAACTCAACATCATTGCTAGTTAAAACCCCTTCCTGTATAATTTTCTTCTTATAAATATCTCGGGGATTAGGATGACTAGCTATTGTTTTATATAATGTTGGCTGGGTAAACCGAGGTTCGTCGCCTTCATTATGACCATACTTACGGTACGACAAAATATCAATAAAAACATCGGTATGAAAAGTCTGTCTGTATTCCATAGCCATTGATACAACATAGGCAACAGCCTCAACATCATCGCCGTTAACATGAAAAACAGGAGCCTGCACAACCTTAGCAATATCGGTACAATAGGTACTGGTTCTGGCATCCAGATAGTTAGTAGTAAAACCAACTTGATTATTCAAAACAATATGTAGCGTGCCCCCCGTTCTATAACCGGCCAATTCAGACATTTGAATGAGTTCATAAACCACGCCCTGAGCCGCAACGGCAGCATCGCCATGGATAAGAATAGGACACAATTGAGAAATATCACCTGCATGTTGATGTATAATTTTGGCTCTTGATAAACCTTCAATAACAGGCCCCACTGTTTCGAGATGCGAAGGGTTGGGTGCCAAGTGCAGAGCAATCTCAGCTCCATTACTTGCAATTATAGATGAACTATAACCCAAATGATATTTAACATCTCCTAAAATGATATCTTCCTGAAATTTATTGGCATTAAATTCATTAAAAACATTTTCGTAGGGTTTACCAAACACATTGGTCATAACATTTAACCTACCTCTGTGGGCCATACCAATTATAAATTCATTGATACCTAAGTCGGAACCCTTATTAATAGCCATATGTAATGATGGGATTAAAACTTCAGTTCCTTCTAATGAAAAACGCTTTTGACCTGTAAATTTGTTATGAATAAATTTTTCAAAGCCAACGGCTTTCTTTAAATGATGAAAAAAATCAATTTTTTCATTGGATTTGTAGTTGGGCGTATTACGATCCCGCTCCATCCTCTTAATTAACCAGTTTGATTTTTCTTTATGGCGGATAAACATGAATTCAGCGCCTACAGATCCACAGTATGTTTGGGTTAAAAAAGAAATAATATCTTTAAGTGTTGCATCACCTATACCAACTTCGTTTCCTGCTCTAAATATAGTATCCAGCTTACTTTCGTCCAAACCATAATACTCCAAATCCAGTGTAGGAAGGTATTTCCTTCTCTTTCGAACAGGATTGGTATGGGTAAACAAATGCCCCCTTTCCCTATAACTCTGTATCAAACCAACAACTTTAAATTCATCATCAATTTGTGTAGGCTTATCTATTTCGGTTAATGTTACTGATGGCGTTACTTTGGCTACAGAATAACCTTTAAAAAAGTATCTCCAGTCGTCGGGTAAAGAAAGTGGGTCTTTTTTATAGCGCTCATATAACTCTATTAAAGCTGATTTGCTTATTCCCTCAGGAAATTGTTCATGTGTCATATAAATAGAATATGTACAAATATATAAAAATTTAAGCTATCAATAAGAACCTTTATTCACGCTAATTGTTTACTAATTAAAAAAAATAATGCTTAGATTTGTGGTTGACTTTGGGGCATAATTAATGTTTGAATTCATGAATCGCAAGAGTGGGGATTTAACAAATAAGATTAATAGGTTAATTAAGCAGAATTATGAATTGAAGGGTCTGA
Source organism: Bacteroidota bacterium (assembly GCA_020049015.1). Lineage (GTDB taxonomy): Bacteria > Bacteroidota > Bacteroidia > Bacteroidales > DTGW01 > JAIFLP01. The sequence goes on from JAIFLP010000106.1 coordinate 9,775, forward strand.
ATGAAACACTGACCCGTCAGGTGCGAACATTACTTGACGAAAACGATAGTTTAAAAAGAATCATAGAGGATTGGGAAAATGATAAAAACTTACTGACCCAAAATTCATCAGATGCTGTATCAACAAGATACAGAATGGCTACCATTATGTATGCTGATATCCAAGGATTCGATAAGATGTCGGAACGGACCGATTCAAGTGAATTAATAGATCAATTAGATCATATTCTTGATCAATTTGATAAAATAATTGAATCGCACAGAATACAAAAAATAAAATCCATAGGACATTCCTTAATGTGTGCGGGCGGTATTCCGTTAAAAAACATTACCAATCCTATAGATGTAGTACTTGCGGCTATAAAAATGCAGCAAATTTTAAATTCATTTGATAAAATAAACCAACAAAAAGTTTGGGAAATGCGGATTGGTATACATACAGGGCCCGTTACCGCACTATCAAATACTAAAAAAAACCACACCTACGAACTTAAAGGAGAGAGTGTTAATATTACTACTCGATTGGAAGCATCGTCGCAATTAGGCAATATAATTGTATCAGACCTTACCATGGAAATGGTAAAAGAATTCTTCAATTTTGAATACTGGGGCAAAATGCCAGTTAAATATAAAGGAGATATAGAAATGTACCGGATAACAGGAATTAAAGAAGTTTATTCTGTTGATAAAGAAGGTATTTTGACCAATAAAAAATTCGAAGTAAAATACAAATTAAGGCAGTTCACTGATCTTCAGGAAATTATACTTGATAAGCTTGAAAAAGAATTGCCTTCTTTTTTATATTATCATAACGTAAGACATACCGTTGATGTAGTAACCGAGGTAGAATTATTAGGAGTAGCGGAAGGTCTTAACGAAGAAGAACTCCTGCTAATTAAAACAGCAGCATTATTTCATGATGCGGGGCACACTATTGGATACGATAATCATGAGCATCATGGCACTGTTTTAGCAAAAAAAATGCTGCCTGCGTTTAATTATACGCATGAAGAAATAGAAATAATTTGCGGCATAATTATGGCAACCAAGCTTCCGCCCAAACCTAAAAATCTTATGGAGCAAATAATATGCGATGCCGATTTGGATTATTTGGGAAGAACAGACTTTATGCCGGTTTCGAATACATTATTTGATGAATTAAAAGAGCAAAATAAAATTAGCAATATTAATGAATGGAATAAATTGCAGGTTAAATTTATTACCAATCACCAATATTTTACCGAAACAGCTAGGGGAAAAAGAGAAGTAAATAAGCAGAAACAGATTGATAGAATTAAATTACTCATTGACACAGATACCACGCAACAATAGGATGATAGTTACATGTGTACATATTGCCGTTAAAGAAGAATACATACAAGAGTTTATTCAGGCAACAATCAACAACCATAATGAATCGATTAAAGAATCTGGAAATTTAAGATTCGATATACTTCAGCAAAGCGAAGACCCAAGTCTATTTACATTATACGAGGCATACCAAACCGAAGATGATGTAGCCAAACATAAATTAACACCTCATTATCATATATGGAAAGACAAGGTTGATATAATGATGAAGCAAGCCAGAAAAGGAGTTAAGCACAGTGTAATAATGCCGAATGAAATAAAGAAATGGAAATAAATGATTTTCGGTTTTCAACTACACCTCAACTTTACTTTGGAAAAGAATCGCTGAAGTTATTTAATAAAGACTTTAACTTTAAATCAAAAAAATACATTCTCATTACGGGAGTAAATTCTTTCGATACCATTGAGAAAAGAATTTCATTCTTTAGCACATTTCCATACGAACAAATGCAAGATCATTTTAGGATACATGGAGAGCCTACAGTTGAAATCATCGATAATATAATAAATAGTTGTTCGGAAATAGATGTGAATTTGGTTGTTGCAATTGGCGGCGGAAGTGTTATTGATGCGGGCAAAGCGATAAGCGCCATGTTACCTTATAAAGATTCTATAGCTCCCTATTTAGAAGGGGCACCAGGATTTACATTGCACACTGGAATAAAAATTCCTTTTATTGCATTACCTACTACCGCGGGTACTGGAGCAGAAGCAACAAAAAATGCCGTAATAAGCAACTATGGCACTGAAAATTATAAACGATCGTTGCGCCATGACAAATTCATACCAGATATAGCCATTATCCAACCAGAAGCTACTTACAGCAATTCTAAATTTGTAACTGCTACCTCAGGGATGGATGCATTAACCCAATTAATTGAATCGTATACGTCCAATGCGGCTAATATTTACACAGATACCCTTGCATTAGACGGCATAAAAAAAATTCAACAATCGTTAAAACTAGCCTATATTGAACCTGACAATTACGGCGCGCGTGCCAACATGGCATATGCAGCATATCTCTCAGGAATATGCCTGGCAAATGCGGGCTTAGGTGTAGTGCATGGCTTTGCGGGAATTATTGGAGGAATGTTCGCTATTCCTCATGGTGCGATATGTGGTTGTTTATTAGCTGAATCAAATAGAATGAATATAAAAATGCTTCAAAAAAATCACTGCGCATATAATAAATATATTAAGCTGGGTAAGATTTTTTCTGACCATCATCATCATGCAGATGATTATTATGTTGAAGTATTTGCTAACGAAATAAATACTTTAAGCCAAGAATTAAGCATTCCTAAGTTATCAGAATTAGGTATCAATACAAATTCCTACGAAGAAATAATAAAAAAAACGGGACTGAAAAACAATCCCGTAATACTGAGTAAGGAAAACCTTTATGAGATCCTTAGCCGCTCATAATTATTTTCTGTATTTACAACAATCGGGTAATTTACTATAAGCAGCATCATCACCTTTTTCCAAATCAGTATCGTACCCAATCTTAGCAATTGCTTTGTGCAATAAAGGCAAACTAACTTTAGTTGAATCATACGAAACCATCAATTGTTTATTAGCCAAGCTCCAATTTGATTTTTTTACGCCCGGAAGACTTTTTACAGCATTCTCTATGGCAACTTTACAATGGATACAATTTCCGGCAACCTTAAAAGTACTCTGCACCATAGCACTCTGTTTGGTTCCACTTTCTTTTCCTTTTTTCTGAGCATAAAGATTTGCATTACCCATTATCAACAAAGAGAACAAAGTAACGAGGAATAGCAATTTTGACATTGTTTTCATATTTTGTTTGTTAAATTTAATAATACTGCTTATTAATAAAACAGTAAACAATTATTATACCAAACTGTTTTTTGTTCCCTATTTCCTAAAGGAGTAATAAATATCATTCCATTTAAGCTCGTTTTTTAAATCGGAAACTTGAGTTTTACTATCAATTACCACGAGTTCAGTGCTTGCAATTTCGGCAAAATCTCTGATATACTCAGAATTTAAAGCCTGACTAAAAACAGTGTGATGTGCTCCTCCTGCATAAATCCATGATTCGGAAGCAATTTGAAGATTTGGTTTTGGGATCCAAACAGCGTGAGCCACTGGCAACTTAGGTAAACGTTCAGGGGCATCAATAACATCAACATCATTTAAAATAAATCGGAACCTATCGCCCATATCAATACAAGATAGATTAATGGCAGGACCCTGTTGAACACCAAAAATCAATCTGGCCGGATCGTCTTTTCCTCCAATACCAAGTGGATGCATTTCTAATCTTGGTTTTTCAGATGCAATTGATTCGCAAACTTCAAGCATGTGAGCACCTAATACCATAGCTCCAGAAGGATGAAGATGATAAGTATAATCTTCCATAAATGATGTTCCGCCTTTTAGTCCTGCTGCCATAGTTTTAAGAGCCCGCACCAATGCAGAAGTTTTCCAATCACCTTCGCCACCAAATCCATAACCATCGGCCATCAGACGCTGAACAGCCAAACCGGGTAATTGTGTTAAGCCGTGTAGGTCTTCAAACGTTGTTGTAAAGGCTTTAAAATTTCCTGCTTTTAAAAAATTGCGCATTCCGAGTTCAATTTTGGCAGCATCGGCTAATTTTTTTCTTTTTACACCATCTTTTTGAATATCAGTTGAGAGTATATATTGCGCATCATAAACCGCTAATAAATCATTTATATCTGACTGCCCAACAGCCTCAACATATTGAACTAAATCGCCAATACCAAAAGTATTTACTGAATAACCAAATTGAATTTGCGCCTCCACTTTATCCCCTTCAGTTACGGCAACTTCTCGCATATTATCGCCAATACGAGCAATTTTACAATTCTGTAAATCGTCCCAAGCCAATGCCGCACGCATCCAAATACCTAATCGAGATTGAACATTTTCTTCTTTCCAATATCCAGCCACTACTTTTCTATTTTTTCGCATCCGGCTATATATGTAGCCATGTTCACGATCACCATGAGCAGCTTGATTCAGATTCATAAAATCCATATCAATTTCGCCCCATGGCAAATCTCTGTTATACTGGGTGTGCAAGTGTAATATGGGTTTATTAATCATCTTCAAACCTGCAATCCACATTTTTGAAGGCGAGAAAGTATGCATCCAGGTAATAATTCCGATACATGAATCATTATGATTGGCTTGCATAAATAACTCTCTGATGGAATTAGGATTAGTTAATACTGGTTTAAAAATAATAGAAACGGGAGAATGCTCTGAATCATTTAAAAATCCGGCTATTTCTTGCGAATTGGCTGCTACCTTTTTTAAAGTTTCGGGACCATATAAATGTTGACTACCCGTTACAAACCAAATTTCTTTTTCAGCGAACTGTTTTGTTTTCATAATTTATTAATTAATTATTACCAAAATATAATGTAGAACCAAACACAAATTGCAACAACTATTACAGAAGAAACTACGTCAATAGCTGACCAACTATTTTTTGTTTCAATTATTTGCTCCTTGGTTTGAGTAAAATAGGTTAATCCCTTAAGTTGCTCAGCAGAAGCTTGCGGGGTAAAAAAGCTTATCACAATCATCAATAGAATGGTAAAAAGCAATAAGAAAACACTAAAGTGCAACCAATTTACATCCAATAACCATTGAAACATATCTGGTTTAATAATTTGAATGGCAAGATTAAACATACCCAGTAAAAATCCAATAATCAAACCCCATTCACCCGCCTTAGGGGTGATCTTTTTGCTAAATACGCCCAGAAGAAATACTGCAGTAATTGCAGGGGCTAGGAGCGACTGAACTTTTTGTAGATATTCATACAACACATTTCCCATTGTTTTCATTACGGGAATCCATATTAATCCAAGTAAAACTACCGCAATAGTAGCCAAACGACCAACCCAAACCAATCGTTTTTCAGAAGCTTTGGGATTATAATTTTTATAAAAATCGATGGTAAACAAGGTAGCTGAAGAATTAAAATGCGCAGCCAAAGATGTCATCAAAGCAGCAATAAAGCCAACTACAACAATTCCTTTAATACCTACAGGAAGTAAATACTTTACTAAACTACCATAAGCCTCATCATTAGATTCAAAAGAAATAACGCCTTTTGAATTTAAATAAGCAGCCACCATACCGGGTATAAGAAACATATAAACAGGCAGCACCTTTAAAAATCCTGCAAGTATGGTTCCTTTACGTGCATGATTCAAATTTTTAGCAGCCAAAGCTCTTTGCACGATATGCTGATCGGTACACCAATACCAAAAACCAATAATTGCCGCACCGAAGAAAACACCAATGCCAGGGAATTCTTTATACAGAGGATCGGCAGGATTGGAATGAACCAAATGTTTTTTATCGCCCATAAAAGCCATTACGTTGTCCCAACCCATCCATACGCTTCCCTCTCCGGCAGCTAATAAACCAAGAATTAAAATAGTAATAGCACCAATAATGAGCACAGGAGTTTGAAAAACGGAGATCAGCATAATTCCTTTCATGCCACCCAAAACGGAAAAGATTCCCGTAAGCAAAACCAATCCTATAGCGCCATACCAAAAGTCGATACCCAATAATGAATTCATGAATATACCACCTGTATAAGCAGTAACAGAAACTTTAGTGAGCACATAGCTTATAAGTGTAACTATTGACAAAGTAGAACTGGTGTTCATTGTAAAGCGTTTCTTTAAAAATTCGGGCATGGTAAACACTTTACTGTGGGCATAGAAAGGAACAAATACCCAACCTAAAATTAAAATCATCCAACCTTGCATTTCCCAATGCGCCATAGCCATTCCGGTTTGCGCCCCTGCCCCCGCAAGCCCCACCAGATGCTCAGAACCAATATTAGCAGCGAAAATAGCAGCGCCAACTGCTAAGAAAGTTTCATTTCTTCCGGATAAAAAATAATCATCTGTATTATTTGTTTTTCGGCGCATCACCCAAATTATTATGCCAGCTAGGGCACAGAAAAAAAGGAAAAAGATAATCCAATCAATTGCTTCCATAATATCACATTTTATTATTTAAATTTATCTACCTTCATTCGGGGTTGTTTATCTATTGGTAAATTAAAATACAAGCCAATATTATATAATTGCACATACTTGGCATGATCGAATTGATAAAGAAAAGCTCCTTTTTTGGAACCAGACATATCTTTCACATTTAGATTAATGAGCAAACCTGTTCCTAAAAAACAACGTCGAAACAATCGTTTGTCAAAAGCTCTGTTGTAAACTGCTTCATACAATATTTGTAGATTTGGCAATGTAAATTCATTTGATAATAAATTAAATGCGATAGGCTCTGTTATGAATTTAAGTCGCAATCGCTGCAATGCTAATTGAACCATAGCATCATGATCAAAAATCAGTTTGGGGCAATGGTTCAGATCCACCCAAAAAGCACCGTGATTTTCAACTAATAATTTGTTAGACTGATAAATATTGATGAGAGCAAAATAAGCAATCGATATAGTACGAGCTGCAGAATCGCGATTTACATTAGTAAAACAATACAATTGCTCCAAATAAACATCAGCCAAACCCGTTAATTGCAATAATATTCTGTTTGCGGCATCCATTGCGCTCTCCTCATTTTTTACAAACCCTCCCATTAATGAGAAAGCATTTAATTCGGGTTCAAACTTGCGCTTTTGGATGAGTAATTTTAAACTGTTTCCGTCGAAGCCAAAGATAATACAATCAACTGCAACATAATGTCTATCATGCTCTTGATAAAATTTCTCTTGATTGCTTTGTTTTATCATATATATTAAGTGATATTTTGTCACTTATTTAATAAGTGTAAATATAATACTTAATATTAAAATTGCAAGAATAAATGTTGATTATTTTGAAATCGTTTTAGGCCAAGCGAATCCCCAGCACCATAATATCATCTAATTGCTGATACTCGCCCTGCCAATCCTTTATCTGTTTTTCTATCATTGCTTTTTGATCGGGCATATTTAATGAGCATATTTCGCTGATAATACTTTGAAATCTTTTTTTACCAAATTTAGTAGACCCATCTTCACCAAATTGATCGACAATACCATCGGAGAATAGGTATAACATAGTATTTTTCTGAATTTGACATTCCACTAATGTAAAATCTTCAATGATCCTGTTAGTTTTACCTCCAATAGGGATTCTATCTCCTTTTAAATAGCTTAACTCTCCATCATGAACCAATAAAGCAGAAGACATGGCTCCTGAATAAGTCATTATATCTGTTCCATTTTTAAACGCTACAATTGAAATATCCATACCATCTCTGGTATTATTATTCTCCTGATTTAAAGCCAAGCGAATTTCTTTATTTAGCACTTTTAATATCAGTTTGGGATCAGTAATTTTTTGATCCAGCACAATATGGTTCAACAGCACCGTACCCAGCATTGACATAAATGCACCAGGCACACCATGTCCAGTGCAATCGGCCGCAACTAAAACGATGATATCATCTACCCTAAAAACTTTATAGAAATCGCCGCTAACAATATCTTTTGGCATATAAACTACAAAATGATCAGGGAGCAATAATTCCATTTCACCTTTGGTTGGCAAAATAAGATTTTGAATATATTTAGCATAGTATAAACTAGCAGTTAAATCAGAATTAATGATATCTAATTCAATATTTTTAAATTCAATATTCTTCTTTTGTCGCTCAATTTCCTGGAATTGTTCATTTAAAGTGCCATGCTGCAATTCAATTTTTTTATTGGCTTCTTCCAAAAACGAAATATCTCTGATTTTATCATCTTCATAACTTAAAATTATAATTGTAAGATATATAAAAAAAGGCAATATAGCCTTTAGATAATACAAAGAATTTAGCGACAATAAGGAAATTGTTTCACCTACTAATAAATCCCCATTAATAAAAAAAACGACTACAGTTAAAAGCATTGTTATCAAAGACCAAAGCAATCCGGTTTTTTTTCCTGCGAATAAAAAAGCCATAGGAGGAATAACACTTACCCAAAAAAGGTGGGGAGAATAAATTCCTCCCACTTTAAATGTTTGAAACCAGAGCAAAAACGAAAAAAAAGCCAATGCCAAATTGGTAAGTGCGATAAGCCTTCCAGTATATCGCAATAAAAACATCAAGCCTAACATTACAACTTCAGCTACAATAAACAATATAAATTGCCACTGACTAATTATAGCATAATATGATATGTAGAATATCAAAAGAACAGAAAGAAACATCCCACTAATGATGAATGATCTTGCTCGTCGTGACATTCTACGATCTTGCTGTAAAAACTCTGGAATAAACCAATTAACCAACGCCCTAACTCTAAACATATCCCACACAATTAAAATTTGTTCTGATAAATATGCTTACCTCCAAACAATACTACCAGGTATCTACCCTAGTATCCCCAATCTTGATTCTTTTCGCCTGCCCTATATACTCTTCTTTTCCGTTCCAATATACTTTCAAATTTCCATTCCACTGCAAACCTTCAGCTCCAGGATCTATACTAATACCTTTAGTACCGGTTGTTTCAATAAATAGATTTTCACCTTCAATTTTACATTTCATAGCAGGCAATCCGGAAACGCCTAAATTGCGTTCCATAGTAATTCCCCAAACACCTTTTTGTCTATCATTATCTGAAACAAATTCAAACTGATTAGGTCTTTGACGTTTATGTAGTATCATCCTGCTCAGTATATCATATTGAATTGAATCGGGAAATTTATGATCCAATCCGGGAGTTATTTTCACAAAAGGCTTTACATTATAATCGGCCAGCAATTGTTTCATCTTAGCAACATTTTCAAACAAGAAATCCTTATCGCCACACCATATATAGACTGGTAGGTTTTTAACATTTCGGCCCAAACCTGAATCATGGATTTCGTTCCACAAACCACCAGAAAAAATTCCTATTGACGCCCAAATATCAGGTGTTCTAAGTCCGATGCTCCAAGTTCCACCACCCCCCATAGAAAATCCGAATAAATATCTTCTATCTTTATCTATTTTAAAATTGGCATGAACATCATCAAATGCTTCCCAAACATCGGTTTCGCCTATATCTCTATAACGACTATTTCCTCTACCCCAAGGCATAATATGATATCCCCAACCTTCTTTTTGAACAACAGACTGTTTGGATACATATCCATATAAATCGAGAGCAGAACCCGAAGAACCTAATGAAGAAGACAAACCATTCAATGTATGAGGATTTCCCGCACCATGCAATTCTACAAATAAAGGAAACGCCTTATCTCTATCCCAGTTCTTAGGTAAATCTAAAGAATAATACTGTAAAGTTCCATCTCGGGGGGATATATATGCCATAAATAGGCTTCGCTCTCTTTTCAAATACGTATCCCACAAAGCGGCATCGGACCAGAAACCATTAGCGATATTCTCTATATATTGAAACGTTTCATCAGCAAATCTAGGATCAATATTAAGATTGTATTTTGCCTTAGCCCATTCAGAATTACATAAAGCTTTTACAGAAAGGAGATGACGTAAGAACAAATCATTGGAACTATTTTTAAGAATTAAGGTATCCATAAGCTCGTTGAATTCCCGCACCTGCGCATCAGGAACTTTTACCTGAAGTTTTTGGGGCGTCATATCATCAAGCCAAGCACGGTATGAAAAAGTATACTTTGTGTGCTTTGCTTTCAATTTTACATGATACCTCTTTACGGCTAAAGTATTGTCGGGTTTTATATCAACAGAAAAACTATTACCACCTGCGAGAGCCGATAAAGTATGCGTTTTCTTTGAAGCAACTGCAAATAATATAGAAGCCTCATCACCTGCATTCCAAATTACATCATTAATAACTGCTGCACTAAAAAACTCTTCCAAAGGAGTTCCGTATGAGAAACGTTGAAACAAACCAGGCCTAGGCACCCCGTCGGC
>JAIFLP010000065.1 GCA_020049015.1 Bacteroidota bacterium
CATCCAAACAATATCATTTACATTGTCAACGCGCAGGGCTGACAAGCTAATTTTTTGTGCATGCAATAAAGAATCGGGCAGTAAATCACCTTTGTATACTTCAATATTCATATACGAAGATTTAATATTTTTATTTTTAGCAACATCCAAAAACAAGCCGGTAAGATAAGTTGAATCGCTGAAAGTAAACTTCTCAGCAAATTTGAGTATCGAATCTTGATTGTGACCCGACCATGCATTCACAGAATCAATGGGTTCAAAAACTTTTTCATCCACATTAAAATTTGCCAACGTGTCACAGGTATTACGGAATGATAAATAGGGGTCAAAACCATCGAGCAAATAAGGATTGGTACCTAGCGGATCGAGCCAAAATTTTAGTTGATTCTTGTTATCAGGATAATTTGTCCACGATGAACTCATTCTAGCAAAATAATCTTTAGTCGGATTAGAGCAAGTTGCAGTACCACCAGATAAATCGCCAATGATGCGAAAATTAGTATCAAACAAAGGAGAACCTGATGAACCTGGCTCGGTAACCCCTAGTTCCCATCGGTTAATTACCCAATGGGATAGATTATCATAACCTGCACCAAATGTGGCTACCATAGGAGCTTGATCATCTTTAGAAATCTTTTTAACATCACCATTCGGATGATGAATGGCAACCACCGAAGTTGCAACCAGATTATTTCTATTCCATCCCGCATAATAAGCATGGTAATGAAAAGGTGGTTTTTGGTTCATTTCTAGCAATGCGAAATCGAGTTTGCTTGTAGTGGCCCGCATCTCACCACCAAAAACCCATTTATCAGTAATACCATCTGGACCTTTGCAAAAAGGACTTTCATATTGATAAATAAAAGAAGTTGTTTTAGCCAATGAATCAGCTGAATAACAATGATTTGCGGTAAGAATATAAGGTTTTGCATCTTGCAAGGTGTTATTAATCATAGCACCTGTACACAATTCAGATTTTGTTCCTTTGTATATAACCAAACGTGTTACGGCACGTTTCGTAGTTTGCCATAAATCACCCGCCGTACAATTAATATCTACATTACACAAACCTGATTTGGCAAAAAAACCATCTTTAAATGCGCCCGTAAAATCATGAGCCACCATATCGAGTATCCACTCTCCATTGAATTTTTTTCCTTGAGGCAGCGTATAGTCGATATATATTTTATCTCCAGAAATGGGGATGGTGCCAAAATTATTAAACTTATTATTGCTTGAAGAAGAAAAAGCTCCCAAAACATGAGAAGCATCCTCATTATAAAAATATATCTTAGCCCCTTCAGGGAGATTGAAATAAGAGAAATACAAACCTATTGAAAATGCATATTTAGACTGAATAACCAACGACCAATAATATCGTCCATCAGGTAAAGTTTTCCATGTGCCATGACTAGCAGGACTAATTCCCACTTTAAAATTATGAGCAAACTCTAATGCTTTATAGCCATCTTTTTGATTTTTTGCAGCAACAATGCGCAATGAATCATTGTCTATGGAAGGTAAATCAATCATTTCACCCAAAGTCTTGTAAGGGAATTCAATACCAGGAGGAATTCCACCTTCAGAAATCTGTGAAAACATATTTACTGAAATCAGCGATAGAAAACAAATAGTTACACTAACTATTTTATAATCAATTATTTTTAAACTCATCACTCGAATATATTAAGCTACATTCTGTAAATGTAGGTAAAAAAATTAAAAATTAACGGACGGTTGCAAAAAAACCATCCGTTAAAAGGAAGAGGACAAAAAAAGTATTATTTGAATGCTACTGAGTTAGGAGCAATACCAACATTTGCTTTAAATATTTGAATATTATTTCGAACAATAATCATTTCACCAGCAGCTTCATAACCATTACTTTTTAGACATATTAAATCGCCATTTGCAGGATTCACAGCCAGGCCAGAAAAAGAACCTTCTATGATAGGATCGGCGGGCCAAGATGGATTATCAACCAACACAGCATAAATACCATCCCCTTCAAGAACGAATAAAGTGTCTTTTTGAAGCGAGACAGCCAATCTTTCAATGGCTCCAAAACTTGAAAAGCCATTATTGCTATCAAATGAAGCTAAAGTTGAATAATTATTGGCATCTAATTTCAACACTTTTGCTGGTGTTTGAGCTAGAATGTTAGTAAATGTTTCATCATAGACTGTTTTTCCTTTGCAATATACCCAAATATCCTCATTTTTATCCGTAATAACATCGGTTGGACCATCAGCAACAGTAATGGTTTTAGCAAGATCAAAGGTATTAAGATCAATAAATGATAAAGTGCTGTCATAATCCCATCCGCCACTATTTGCCACAATAAGATAATCGCCCGAAATAATTAATTTCTCAGGACCCATACCCACATTTACTGAATCGATAATAGAAGCTGTTACTGGATTGAAAGCATAAACCTTTCCGGAAAAACTACCACTACTAATAAAAGCTTTTTGATCATTTAATGAGCAAGCGAAACGGGGATAACTAACATTTATTTTTCCGCTAGATATAAATGACGAAGCATCGGCAATTTGAACTTTAGAAGAATTATTTACAACAAGGAGGATTTTTTTACCTGCCATAACAATTTGATTCAGCACATCGCCCAAAGGGGCATTGTTTACCAATTGATAAATGTCATTCGTTAGGGTATTATTCTCAGAATTATAAAAAGATACAGAAGCATTTGTTCCACCAAATTTACCTTCACAGGAAATATAAAAACCCTTATTAAATGAAAGAGTATTGTCTTCTTCCTTTTTACAAGATATAAAAATGATTGCGGCACAAACAGAGATGAATAAAAACTTTTTTTTCATTTTAATTTTTTTTATTATTAAACAAAATAGAGATACCCAAATGATAAGACCGGCCGGGCATTGGGTAGGATTTCATACTATAATATGATTTATTTTCAATATTCAGAACTTTAAAATCGATATGAGATTGCAATCCGCAACACTTAAATTTAGCACCTGCATATGCATTATTCAATAACAATGAAGGTATGGGATTGATTGAATTATCGTCGGTATCAAAATAAGTGCCTTTATAGGATACTTCCCATAATACGTATATAGATTTATAATCTACTCGGTTTTTTATCATAACTATATGTTGTGGAACATAGCTAAGTTGCTTGCTAGCGTATGAAACCCCATCATAATGTTCAATTATTGAAGCCCTGCAATAATTATACTGGAATATATGTGACGAAGTTAATTCATTCCAAAAAAATACAGCTTTAGCATCATATTCAATACCCCGTGAAAATATTTTTTTCACATTTCTTGGTTTATATAATCCTGAGGACGATTCAGGAACCCACTGAATATAATTATCTACCAATTGTCCGTATAAATTACATGACGAAGAAAAAGTATGTAAACTGGAGGATTCTGAAATATAAAATAAACCCGCATCAATACCAAGTCCCTTTTCCGGGAATAGATTCGGATTTCCATAAGGCAACCAATATTTTTCATTAAAAGTTGGAATTCTATATTTAGAAGATATATTCAAACGAGAGTCGATCATTTTGTTATAAACACGTTTCCAACCCATAGAGATCTGAGGATTTGGCTGATATGCTGCTGTAAAATCCTTTCGCAAACCTATATTAATTACATTGTTATTCTTAGTATACTTTAATGATGAATAAACGCTATACACAAATTCTTCTTTTATAGTCCCGTATGCTGCAGCATTAGCCGATTTTAAAACTACCGAAGCTCCGGCATCAAAAGCTAGATTTTTTCTTGCATAATTTTTATACACAAAATCACTAATATATGAATGTGAAGCGATATTTGAAAAGATACTATAATTCTCATCAAAGGGGCTTAATTTGTCGGTATATAACATATTATCAGATAAGCGCGCATTATTGAGCGTAATAGAAGAATGTTGGAACCATTTAGTAATTTTAACGAACACTTTGCTAAGGCTGTCGTGTTGATTTTTATTACTAGAAAACTGACCTAATTGGTTAGGAATTTGTTTGTTTTTTTCCTGTAACCACAAACCTGCATCCAGAAAAATGCTTTTGGGCAATCGGAAGTTTAGATTTTGAATTACCCCATACATAATGCACGCATTGTTTTTTACTTCGCGTTGGACATCATCAACCGCATCGAAATAAGTGAAATTATTGAGTGCGCTGTTCTTAAAAGCATATATTTGATACTGAACAAATTCATTTCCCATTTTTACTTTAAGTGCATTTTTAAATGAACTAAATGAAGCTGATTCGTGACTATACTTTAATAAAAAGGAATTGCTCCAATCGGGCTTATTGATTAATTCCACCGCACCCCCAAAAGAGCCGCTACCATAGAGAGCGCCAGGCGAATTGGGAGTATAAGCTAAGTGATCAAACATGTCAACCATTATGGAAGATGCATCAATATCTCCTGTAGTTATAGAATTAAGGGGCAAACCATTCCAGTTGACTTGAGTATGATTAGAAGCGGTGCCTCTGGAAGAAAAAGTAACAAGACTACCACCAGAGCCATATTGTTTAAGATTCAGCGAAGCATGGGAAGCAAGCAGCATATCGATAGAACTATTTTGATGTAAAACTAAAGAAGACGAATCAAAAGCTATCACCTTTCTATCCTCAGTAAAATAAGCGGTGCGGGATTTTGTTATCCAAACCTGTTCGAGGTCATGAATAGGCATTTCCTTTGGAGCCATTTGAGCCAGAAGCTGCATCCAAGAGAATAATAGAATAGCAATAAAATTAAAAAATGTTTTCAAATTTTAAATTTTTAATGTTTATTCCCGAACATATTAATATTGTCAATACTGGCAGGTCTTCTGACTTACTCCCTTTTTAGCGGCCTTCCCATCCCTTAGCGGGACAGTGGCAAGGTATGCCAAAAAGTTTAGGAGATTTACAGCAGCGGGTACTGTTCAGGATTTTCACCTGATTCCCTATTATCTGATATTGCGAAAGCAATACCAAAACCAATACAGAGGCAAAAGTAAAAAATATAAATGAGGAAAAAAAAGTTAGACGTGAAATAGTTTAAAATAATTTCTCTTTTCTTTTATTTCCGGACAATGCGTAAGAGAAAAATAATTCATGCGTACCGAAAGCATGGGGTCTGATAGCACCAACAGGCAATTCAAAAGCATAACCAAGATTAATAGCTTTCACATTAAGGCCTGCAAAGAAAGCGACTTCGCCAGAAGTGCGAAAAGACATACCCGCTGAAAATTTATTATCGTAAGTTCCTTTCATAGTAATATCTACAGAAGTATTGCCAGCTGAATTTTGTACTAAAAACGAAGGGGTTAATTGCAACAAAGAGGCAAAATAGAGATAATAACCAGCAGTTAGATAATAATTGCGATTTAATTGATAATTTTCGAAAGAGGGATCTCCAGATTTTATGGCAGACTGAAAAACATTAGATACGGAAGCTCCGCCATAGTAACTAGCTGAAACGAACCAAAAACCCGCATTGGCATCGGGGATAAAAAGAGAACCTGATGTGTTATTAAAAAGCAGCGGGTCGTCAAATTTGGTTTTAGCATTATTCTTATCCAATTTAAATTGGGAGCCGTTCAAACCCAAACCAAAAGACCATTGACTAGCCCTGCTTAAAATATGATATGCATAAGATATTTGCGCCCCTGTATAATTAAATAAGGAATAACGGTCATTATAAACCATAGCGCCCAAACCAGTATTACTTCGACTATTAACAGTTCTACGTTTCTTACCCGAAAAATTAGGAGTGCCTCTCATTTGAGCACTAAAAAAATGAGTATTCGGAGCTCCTTCAAAACCCAACCATTGTTCCCGTGCCAAAAAATCTATGGATGCAAAGCCATTTACCCCAGCAGCAGCAGGGTTAAAGATGTATGGCTGCTGAAAATATTGTGTTATAGAACTAGCCTGCTGAGCAAATAGTTCCCATGCGATACAAAAAAGAAAGACAAGTACAAGTTTTATTTTCATAAACAACACTTCAAACATATTATCTTAAAATCGCCACACTGCCCTTTTGTAAAACGGTTCCATCTCTATC
>JAIFLP010000057.1 GCA_020049015.1 Bacteroidota bacterium
TTCTTGCTCTGTTAAAATTCGCAACTTCACAAATCCCATTAACTCAAAACCATTTTGAGTTATGGCTATCTTTCGTGATTTGGCAGTCTTCTTTCCGTAATTTATATAAGACTTTAAATCATAAGAAAATCCTCCAACTGAATAATCATCATGTTGCCAATCACCAGTTATTGAATGAAAACCAGCGCCGGCAGACATTTTCAACACACAAGAATCAGAACTATTATTTATGACTTTTAAAATAGAATTCAAGTTTTTAATAATATTAACAGTTTCGGAATTGCTGTATTTTTCGAAAAAAGCAATTTCTTTTTTGATATATTCTTGAGTATGCTCATTTATAATTGTAAACAATTCAAAAATACCATTTGATTTTACAATCCTTTCTTTCAAATTTAATTTGATATGTGATGATATATTGTTAAATGCTTTTTCTGAAATTGAAATATTACCAATTGAAGTAGAATTTTCTGATAAAATTTCATATAAAGAATTGATACCATTATTTTTAAATTTTCCATTAGTTTCTTTCCCGCCATGCTTCCAACCACCTTTCCAATTTGAATTATCAACATCTTTATACAAATTGAATATTTTTGTATTAACAATTTCAGTATTATCAAATTCTGCATCGGATAATTTAATAAATCTCATAAACTCATCACCTCTATCAGCTTTTCCGAATACATCATCACCTATTTTTGTTTTCCCTCCGAGGTATTTATACAGTACAGAACGAATCGCTCCTTTTAAGGAACTACCCGGTATAATTGGATTACCACTTAGTTCATTTCGTATAAAAGATTTTACATTGTTATCACTAGAAAAATCCAAATCAAAAACTCTATCAGAAACTTTTTCAATATTATTAACTATTTTACTCAATAAATATTTAGAATCTTTAGTAAGATAAAACTTAGAAAGCTCATCAGGTTTAAAACCACTTTGCAATAACTTTTGGGTATTTAAGCAATAAAGTTTTTTTAATTTCTCATCATATATCGCATCAACTCCCATTACAATGTCTTTCTCTGCACCAGCACCAATAGCCAAAGGAGATAATACTTCAATTTCTATGTGATATTTTCTGTTTAACAATTCCATAATCTCAAGCATTTTTTATGGGTAAAAAAATCGATTTCCCGTTTCGCCAAATAGGATGGTTTATTTCTGGTTCGAAACCTAATGTAGGTTTTAAATTTACAATTTTACCAACTGTAGAAATACTATTGCTTTGATAATTAAAAACCGAACCAGATGCAAAAGAATAAATGGCATTCTTTCTATATGAATTAAAGGGATGAGTAGTTATCCAGCCACCTCGGCGCTGAAAATCATAATTAACGTTTTTATGATTTAAAAAACTTAATAATTGCTCTTTATTTTCGGGAATAAATGAAGATAAGGAGATTGATAAATCTGTATTTTGGGGTATATCAATTTCTATCGTTTTAGAAGAATCAAATTCAAAAAAACCGTTACCTACATTTCTATCAGTTCCAATACCTTCGTGTTTCAATATATTCATCGCTTTTTCTAAATAGCTTGTATCTCCCTCTGCAATAAAGAAAAGTCCGGAATAATCTTCGAAATAAATTCTATCCATATAAAAAGGCATTGCATCTTCGTTTCCGCTTCTCGAAACGGCTACTCTTTGTGAAATTTGAGATTTAATAAATACATTTTTCAACCCTTTAGCTAAAAAAGCACCCTTTATTTCAGCAGTGTTATCAGGGAAATTTTCACCATTTATAATTTCATTAAAATAAGACGATTCAATCCAACTAACCTTCTTTATTTTTTTTGCATCTTCTACCTTTACCTTAGGTAATTTAACAGATAGGGGTTTGGGGAAAAAATAAATAGGTTGATCGTTTTTATCTTTTTGATAAAATGGAAATAGACTACTAATAGTAAACCCTAAATTGCCATCATCAGGAATAAGCTCACCCACCTTTGCCAAACAAGAAGTTAGTGCTGCATACATTGTGTCTGATGAAATAGTTTTTAAACTAATACTATAATCATCTTTATTATCTCCAATGTGCAAAGGTGAAGTAAAATGCAATTTATAAACTTTTAACTGTGCCATGAAATTAATTTTGATTTAATGGAATATCAGTGATAATTCGTTTAGAAAATTTAACTTGACCGTAACCTCTGGTGCC
This sequence comes from Bacteroidota bacterium, assembly GCA_020049015.1. GTDB lineage: Bacteria > Bacteroidota > Bacteroidia > Bacteroidales > DTGW01 > JAIFLP01. Next base: position 2,169 of record JAIFLP010000057.1, read on the forward strand.
ACTGCCTCCCAAATAATCATTTTCTAAAGCTAGAATTCCTTTCTCAAGTAGCTCTAGAAATTCTTTTTGGTTATCGTCATCCCAAATATTTAGAATAAACTCGACATCAAAACTAACGCCGGCTGGTATACGTTCCATTTGTCTTGGACTATCAGCGGTTCCATTTATTCTATCAATTACATTTTCCCATTTACCTTCAGTATATGGCATATCCATATTATTTGATTTTTTTAGTAATTCAACGGAATTCTCTGATAAATAAGAATCACGTACAATTAATTTTGAAATTTGTTTTGTCTCGGAGTAACCAAATAATTTATTTATATTACTATTACCTCCAACAGTTGGCGAACCGTAAATTTGCTCTAATAAACACCTTATTTTACCTTTTAACGAACTTCCAGGAATATATGGTTGTCCATCTTTGGTAGGAATCTTGATAACGGGATTATCAATCCCACCTATTTCGACATTCTCTTTACTTCCCCCAATATGTAATCCAGTAATTAAACTTATTGATGTTGATATTTTAATTTTTCTAACTAGCTTTTTCATTTTTATCATTTTTTTAATTATTAATTACCACCAAAATATTTATGATATGCTACTATTGATTCAAATATTTTAAGAAAACTTTTAAAGTCTTTATGCATATTTTCATCATTTCGAATTGATGTTAACGCAGTCATTATTTCTTCTGAAAACTCTAAAATCTTTGTAACATTTCTATTGTTTTTTTTATCTCTTCCAACAGCATATGCAAGCATTGGATTTAACATTGGTAAATCAACTTTTTTATTGTTAAAGTCGGTATCAATCCGTTTGATTTCCCCGAAGAATTTTCGTAATTGGGATGTCGTTAAAGGCTTTCTTTCATTTGGAATACTTAAATATTCTGCAAATGATTTTGTCCATTCAACAACTTCATTTGAAATTGGATTCTGAATCCATTCCTTTTTTAATTTTACATCTGGATATCTCATGATTATACTATATTATATTGTTTCCTTTAATTCTAATTCAGCCCATCTTGCAGCAACAGCAAGCAATTCGAAATTTCTTAACCCAGGTCTTTCAAATAATTCTTTGTGCAATCGCAAACAAAATTCCTTAATTGAATCTGATTTACTTTCACTAAATCGTTTAAAAAAATAGGCGGTATGCCATAGATAGCCCAAATCATTTTTCTTTTTCATTTTAGCAAAAACCATTGTACGATGCAATATTGACTTTGGCATTTTATCTTTTTTAACCTTTTCAATAAATTCATTTTTCATTTGCTTAACATAGGTAAACTCTTCATTCCACGAAACATTTTCACCAAAAATATTAATCGCATTCTTTTCATCACCATTATTTCTTTTAGCCATTTCTTCGGCATGTCCTGCTAATTCAGCTGCTTTAGCTATTGGAAATTTACTACCGACAATTACAATACCGGCTGAAATCGTTATGTCTTTTCTTCCCACAAATTTTTCAAAATTAACTCTAACTACTTCGGCAAATTCAATTAAACTATCCCACTTACCTATAGCAAAAACATCATCTCCACCTGAATACAGAATATTTACATGATCTTTAAATCTATCACGGATAGTATTTAAGTACCCACTAAAAAAATAATCTAACAAAAAAGATAAGGTAGCGTATGAAGAAAAACTTTTATCATTTTCGCTAATCCCTTGCATAAATAATTTTCCTAAATTATCAACATCCATTCGTAATACTCCCAGATAGGATTCTCCGGCAAGTTCTTCAAAGGTCTTGTTCTCCCCCCTATTGTTTATAGCTTGTCTATTTCCCCCATAAAACTGATAACCATAACTAACACCATTACCCTTTGTTTTAGCAGCTAAAAAATTTACATCATTTATCATTTTAACCCTGCAAACATCTGCCGAAGTAATCTTACGAAATTCGGCATCATCATCTATTATTTCAATTTTATCCATTAAATAATTTGAAATTCCTAAGATGGAAATATTAAATTTACTTTTCGAAACAATATAATGATTACCCTTGGCTTTATGGGTAAAAATGTAATCGACATCTTTTAATATTTTACCTAATTCTGTTTGCTCCTTTACAATGGGCAATACAAAGGTTGCGTCTTCATTTTTTTCTTTATCATCTATTTTTACTAATCTATCGCTCTCTATTCCAGTAACTGCACATACCCTAGTCAAGCCATTAGTAGCAATAGGATTAAATAAATCATCAAAACGGTTCGATAAAACATTCTTAAACTTCCTATTTTTTTGTAATGTTAAATTATCAGCAAGTTTGCTCCATAAATCTCCAATTGTTTTTTCTTTCTTATCTTCTATGCAAATTGTTTTTTCTTTATTGTCATATGCAAAAGGTATGTATGATAAGTTAATCATCAACTGTCCCATGTGCTTATCCCAAATTTCATTTTCAAATTCATCTTTCAATTTATCTAATGTTTTTACAACATTATCAGTATTAGGCAACAGCATATAAAATTTACCACCTGATGAATATATAATATTTGCCAAATTACCATGAATATCTTTATCTGAGATAATTCTTTGAATCATAGAATCTATAAGTAATTGCAAATAAAACGAACGTCCTTTTAAACTTACTGCTGCTTTTCTTGATGCAATATTATATATGAATTTCTGTATACCCGAAATATCACCTCCAACCAATAATACAGGTAACTTACCATCTAATAGAGTTAGTTTTCTATTTATCGAATCCCATTTAAAATCATTTGGTTTTATTAACTTATATTGATACAAGCAATCAGCAAACGCAGCCGTAGTTTTTAAATGATCAAACAAGCTGACATTAGCCATGTCCATAGTATTGGAAGGAATACACCATGTATATTTCTTTAGCAAAAAATATAAACTTTCAGAGAAACCGTTCATGGAATCTATAGGTAATTTTTTAAATTCACCTATAAAACCTTCCCAAAGATTTTTATATTGTTCTCTATTTATCCCGTCTTCTTTAGTTTTAATGCTTTTTGGAAAAAACTTATTCTCTTCTATCGATAAAGGATTTAATCCAAAAGCAACACTATTATTAAGTTTTTTACCGTCTGCATTCACATTGTTAAATATTGAATATAGAGGTATGTTTTTATATCGCTCTTTACCCCATTTTATATTTTCTGTAACGATATCATCTTGCTCTTTTTCAAAAGTTTTAGCTTCTCTTCTGTCAATTCCGGCACTCCACCAATCTGCCAAAGAGATTAACGCCTGTAATTCAGTCATTGGCTTATGATGATTGGCCGCAAAATTTATAACAGAGTCTTCATTATTACCATTCTCATACAAATTCTTCTTAAATCCGGGTATTCGTTCGAATATTTCTGAATACTCCTCAAAAAACTGACTTGTCCAAATTACATGTTGATAACCGAAACGCCCTTGATCATTTACAGGACAGATATCTTCAGCTAAAGCTTTAGATAGAGGTTTTAAACTGCTTTTTTTATCACTAAATCCAACATCCGCCCTTTGCCAAAATTTACCAATATCATGTAACAGAGCACCTAAAAAAATCTCATGTCTTGTAATATCCATATCTTAAATCGTATAATTTATTTCTTCATTCACTTCTTTGGCTGTATTGTTCTTATTTTCGCGTATTTGGGTAACAATTCCAAAACCCAAACTGGGGCTTTTACCCAAGCCAATATAATTGGGCAAAAATACATTGCTGGAAAAATGCACATCAAACGACATCACAAAATTCCCCTTTAACTTTGCTTTTTTTACCCTAACTATTTCATTTATAGTAATAGCTACTTGCTTGTCAACCGTCCATTCAATTCCCTTGGCAAAAGACAAAATATTGGCTTTTAATATAGATGTCAGCATGTCGGTTCTTTCGGCATCTGTGCCCATATCAAAGTACTTTTTTACATTTTCCTGATTCAAGGCAATCCAACTATTTATCCTATAACGAAACTCACTTGACCATATCTGTATATTAAACTGATTCATTTTCAATTGAAGTACTTTCATACTTACTTTTCTGCCCGAAATATCCAAATCCCATACTTTATTTTCAAAAAAATGATGGATTTCATCTACACCCTGGTCAATACAAATAATGGCCGGATGATTTCGAATGCATTTATATTGTATTAAGGGATAACGGTAAACAAAGGAATCCTTTCCAATATGGTTATGGAACATAACATGCTCTCTGCCTGCCTTTTCAATAATAGCACTTCGAAAAGCAGGAATTTCGTATGCTTTTATTTCATCGTCAAACTCTATGTGTAATACCCGAATTTTTTTCATTGTTTTTACCTTACGTATTCATCCCTAAAATTGATTTTATTTTTCTTGTTTTCCAAATTATTTTAACTAATCTTTTATGTTTTTTAACATCACCAATATTTTAGGTACATTTACACCTCTAACCAACTAAACTTCATGTCTTTATTGCTATCAGCACTTCGCTTATTAAATAAGCATTCATCCAAAATGCTCTGACTATGAAGCTCAACGGCACTAATAATTAATACAGATACCAAATATAAATATTGCATTATACTATGTATTAAGATTTATACATACCTATCAAAAATGATACCTTTAAAAAAATACAGAATAAAATATCATTTTTTGATATATTTATTATATATTTGAATGTAATTTATTCTATGTAAATATCTTATATATGTTAAATATTGAAAATTCTCCTATTTTAGTTAGCTGGATTTCGTATAATAGTGATTTTCATAATGGTAGAATAAATCGAAATACAAGTCCGAATTTCCTCTTCCACAAACATTTTTATTCACATAAAAAACATGTATTACTTTCTCCTGAAGCGGAAGAAGGTGTTAAGGGTTTACATGCACTTCAAGGTTTGAAGAAAGATTTTCCCAGCCACGAAATAGAACTGAGGTACCTGAACATATCCGATGTAATTGATTTAAATGAAGTAAAAACCAAAATAGAATCTGTACTATTAAGTTTCTATGATGAACCGATAGATATTTTCTTTTCTCCCGGTACTTCTATCATGCAATTAGCTTGGTACATTTGCCATATACATCTAAATCTGTCAACACGCATACTACAAAGTCGCCCAGCCCAATTCAGCAAAAATAATGAAATTGAACTAGTAGAATTAAATATACATTTTTCTAAAGCGCCATTCACTGCCATATTAAAAGAACAACTATTATACGATTCTAATAAAAAAGGAAACGAAAGCCCTGCTCAAATCATTACCCCCTCAATAAAAAGCGTGTATCAAAAAGCGCATTTAGTTGCTCAAACTGACCATGTGCATGTTCTAATAAGCGGCGAAAGTGGCACAGGTAAGGAATTTTTAGCTACTTACATCCATCAACAATCAGTTCGAAAAAATAAGGCCTACATAGCAGTAAATTGCTCCGCATTCCACGATAGCTTGCTTGAATCTAGATTATTCGGCCATGTGAAAGGTGCGTTTACCGATGCCATATGCGATGCAAATGGCCTATTCAAACAAGCCGAAGGTGGCACCCTTTTTCTTGATGAAATAGGAGATATTTCGCCATACATGCAACAATTACTTCTTAGAGTAATCCAAGAAAAAGAAATGATTCCCGTTGGCGGCAAACCACAAAAAATAAATGTGCGCATTATAGCAGCCACCAACAAAAACTTAAGCAATTTAGCGGAAAAAGGTTTGTTTAGATGGGATTTATATTATCGCTTAGCAGTGGTAGAATTGCAGCTGCCCTCCTTTAAAAGCCGAGGTATGCGAGAAATAAATACAATGTTAGATTATTTCCTTAAAGTTAAACAAAAACAGTTTCGCCGTAAACAAGTATTAAAAATAAATAACGAAGTTCGTCAAGCCCTATTATCATATCACTACCCTGGCAATATAAGAGAATTAGAAAATATAATAGATACCCTTTATGTATTTGCCAATGAATTAGCATGTATTGATGATTTACCTGAAAGTATAAAAAAAAATGCAAACAAAGACATCTTAAGCTGGCAGGCAGTTGAAAAAGAACATATCAGGTTTGTACTTGACTATTACCATGGCAATAAAAATAAAGCATGTACTGCTTTAGGATACGGATCAATTAATACATTAAGAAAAAAAATTAGTGATTATGAATTATTATAAGTATAAAAAATATTAGAAATGCTACTCTCCAACGCCCATACTCATACACTGCCTGTTTTAGGAAAAGAAGTTGCAATATGTCAGGGCAGTGCTATTATTGCTGATAATAATTTTTATTCTGTAGGCATACACCCGTGGCATATTAATTTGAAGGATATTGAATCAGAAAAAGCAAATATCTTAAAAACATTAGGGAATTCGGGAATAAAAGCGATTGGCGAATGTGGGCTTGATAAAAAAATAAGCAGCGATTTAAGAACTCAAAATGAGGTATTTGAATGGCATATCCAACAATCATATCGGCACAACAAACCGCTCATTATTCATTGCGTTAAGGCATATAACGAAATTCTTAATATAAAAAAGAATAACGCTAAATCACCCGTATGGATCATCCATGGCTTTAATTCTAGTATTGAAATGGCGTATCAACTTATTGATTCGGGCTGTATATTATCTTTGGGACACCATACCCTTCTAAACAATAAACTTCAGAACTTGGTAAAAGAATTAGACGAGCACGTCTATCTCATTGAATCAGATACCAAAGACTACCCTATTCTTAAAAATATTTACGAAACTATTGCGCATTTGAAAAATACTGAAATAGAAACACTGGCATTAATAAAATTAAAATTGTTTAAAAACATTTTTCAAATTGCGGATTTATAACCAAAATCCCAATTAATTCACTAATTTTGATAAAAAATCACCTTCATGAACTTCCTTGCCCATTTATATTTATCCGGTAGTTCAGACGGTATCCGGCTGGGAAATTTCATTGGCGATTATGTAAAAGGGAGGGATTATAACAATTATCCCGACGAAATAAGAAAAGGCATAGTACTACACCGAAAAATTGATTCTTTTACAGATAATCATGCTATAGTTAAAAAAGACAAGAAGTATTTCTTTGAAAAATATAACAAATACGCTGGGGTAGTAACTGACATTATTTATGACCATTATTTGGCTGTGGAATGGGATTGGTTTTCATCACAACCTCTCAACGCATATATTGAAGATATTCACGATTTATTAATGGATAACTATGCGATTCTTCCTCAAGGTGTTCGGTCGTTTCTGCCCTATTTTATCCGAAATAAGTGGTTAAAATCCTACCAAAACCTTGATGGTATTGAAAGTGTGTTAATTGGAATGGCAAAGGGAACCTCTATGCCCGATGAATATGGTTTTGCCATGAATGCTATCAGAAAGAATTACAAGAATCTGAGAAAAGATTTCATGAACTTCTTTCCTGAGGTAATTTATATGTCGGCACAAGAAGTTTAATTTTTACTTCAACAATTCTTTTCTGGAAGCATCAAAACGCAAAAATATAAATAATAAAACGGTAAATGCCCATAAAGAAGAGCCCCCATAACTAAAAAATGGCAAAGGAATTCCTACAACAGGTAAAACCTGAATGGTCATTCCTACATTTATGGCAATATGAAAGAATAGTATTGATATTACACAATACCCGTATATTCTTGAGTAAACAGAACGCTGTCGTTCCGCTAAAAACAGCAAACGTAATAACAAGAATGCAAACAACCCTATCACTATAAACGTACCTAAAAATCCCCATTCTTCACCAACCGTACAAAAAATAAAATCGGTACTCTGCTCAGGCACAAAATTGAATTTGGTTTGAGTACCTTGCAAAAATCCTTTACCCCAAAAACCACCTGAACCAATAGCTATTTTTGACTGAATAATATTATAATCCCTACTTTTTGGGTCAGCCCCTTTTTGATTAAAGAAAGAATCAACCCGATCTTTCTGATGGGGTTTTAATAAGTGAAAGTATATATAATCTACTGAATAAGTAACCGATATTAAAACAGAAGTAAAAATTATTATTTTAAATACTCTCTGTACTTTCTTCATAAAGAACAATAGGCTCATTACAATAAATGAAGCTGCAATTGAAGCCAAAGCTATAACTTCATGACTGAATTCAATTTTGAATGTCCATTTCAGAATATAGCCAAACAAAGTAATGGATAGATATGAAAAAAGTCCTATAACAAGCACTTCCAATCTTTTATTCTGATAGAAAAAGCCGGCCAACATAACTGCTGCAATAATAATTAATATGACATGGTGGCTGGCAACAAAAATGAACGACAACACTAAAACGGCTATCAATAGAACTCCTGCCAATAGAATTTCACCAGGCAATCCTTCACGGTATAACATTAAAATAAGAGAAAAATAAACCAATGTAGAACCAAAATCAGGCTGCAGCATAATAACACCTACAGGGAGAAATATAATGGCTATATAAATGAAAATTGTTTTTAAACTATTAATTTTTATATTATATGAACTAAGATATTTAGCTAATAATAAAGAGGTGGAAATTTTTGCAAACTCAGTGGGCTGCAGTTGAAAAGGACCTATTATAAACCATGATCGAGCGCCATTTATTTCTTTTCCTAGAAAAGCTACGGCTAAAAGTAGTATTATAGTAGATAAATATAGTGGTCCGGCAAAAAAAGTATAAAAGCGTATATCAATTAACAAGCAAATAGCTATTAAAACAAAAGAACAAAGAATCCAAACCATTTGCTTCCCATAGCGGGCGTCAAAATCAAAAATACTTTGGTGCTTTTCATCATATACCGAAGCATAAATACTTAGCCAACCAATTAAAACCAAAGCAAGATAAATAAATATTGTTATCCAGTCTATTTGCGTCCATATATTAACCCTGCGTATCATTTCTTCAATTTATTTTTATTTTTTAAATCTGAATTTATGATGCGGTCTTCCACCCATTTTCTATTATCGGCAACTTTTCCATTAAGATATTTTTCAATAAGCAAGCTTGCAACAGGAGCCGCATAAGTAGCTCCAAAACCAGCATTTTCAACATACACTGCAATAGCAATTTTGGGATTATCTTTTGGAGCAAATGCAATAAATATTGAATGGTCTTCACCATGTGGATTTTGAGCAGTACCTGTTTTTCCGCACACAATAATACTGTCTAACTTTGCAATACGAGCAGTACTTCCAGCGTCTCCATTAACGGCCATCATCATCCCTTCCACTACATCTTCATAGTATCGAGGTTCAATGGTAGTATTATTTCTCTTTAAAAAATGTTCTTCTTTTATAGATGAATTACCTACTTTTTTAAGAATGTGCGGCGTATAATAATGCCCTCTATTAGCCAAAGAGGCTGCCATATTTGCCATTTGCAGTGGCGTAGTGCCCATTTCACCCTGACCAATAGCCAAGGATATAATAGTAAGAGACTTCCACACACCTCTTCCGTAATAGCGATCATAGTATGAGGTACTCGGTACATTTCCTCTGAGTTCTTCGGTAAAATCGGTATTAAGCTTTTTACCAAATCCAAATGACATAACATGCGACCTCCAATTAATAAAGGCTGCTTCTTGACTTATAAACTTAGGATCTTCAATTATGTTTCTAAAAACATGACAATAATAAGCATTACAAGAGTTTGAAATAGAAAAAGGTAAATTTAAAGGTGATGAATGAGCATGACAACCAACCCGTACCCTACCTGCTGTATATCCCATTGAACATGAATATCGTGTATCGGTATGTAAAAGTCCTTCTTGTTGTCCAATTAATGCATTGATAATTTTAAAAGTAGAACCAGGTGGATATTTGGCCATAAGAGCCCTATTGAAAAGTAAATTTTGCTGATCTTGCCTTATTTTTCTATAATTTATCGAACGTTCTCGTCCTACTAATAAAGAAGGATTATAATCGGGCATGCTCACCATACAAAGAACTTCTCCAGTTGAAGGTTCTATTGCAACAACACTTCCTGTGTAACCCCGCATCAATTTTTCTCCATATTCTTGCAAATCGGCATCAATGGTAACGGTTAAATCCTGACCAATAATTGCGGTTGTATCATACATTCCATTGGCATACGATCCTTTAATTCGATTATGAACATCTACCAAAAAAATACTAACGCCTTTCCGTCCTTTTAGATAATCTTCATATTTTTTTTCCAAGCCATTGTAACCAATATAATCACCCATTTTGTAATATGGGTTCTTTTTTATATGAAAAGAGTCTACTTCACCAACATAACCAAAGATATGCGGGGCAATTTCTTTTTCATACTTACGAAGGGTTCGGGTTTGAACAAAAAATCCTGGAAATTGATACATACTTTCTTGCAAGTAAGCATAAGTCACATCCGAAATTTGTTGAATAAACAATGAAGGTTTATATCTCGAATAAGCTTTAGCCGCTTTAATGCCATCAACCAATTGCTTTTTCTCGATGGATAATATACTACAAAATAAAGTAGTATCAAAAGATTTCAATTCAGGGGGATTAATCATTATATCATAAGCAGCCTTGTTGCAAACCATAAGTTTTCCATTGCGATCGAATATCAGTCCACGAGCAGGATATTGTGTTACATAGCGATGTGAATTACTTTCAGCCTGATATAAATATGATTTATCAATAAGCTGTAAATAAAACAAACGGATCAAATAAACAAAGAAAACAGCTATTATAACAGCAGCAATAATAATTCGTCTTGAAGCATATGGATTCATAAATTACCTCCTGAAAACAAAATATTGGCTGATAATAATAATGATAAGCGTAAAAACCGAACTTAACAAAGCCCTGAATAAAGTAATAAAAAAATCACTCCACCTAAAAATCTCCGTATAAAATAAAACAATATGATGAATAGTTATTATTAGAAAAGCGTACTTTAAAAACCAAAGCATTCCATAATAATGAATGCGGGGTTTTGAGCCTGTTTCATAACCATCTCTAGGTGACAAAGCATCTAAAATCCTGGGGCGAAAAAATGCAGCAACCAAACAGGCCATAACATGCACACCGGGTGTATTCATAAACAAATCCATGGTGAGGCCGGTAAAAAAAGCAAGCAACAAAAGCAAGCCACCCGCCAATTCAAATGGCAAGAGTATTATAAAAAGAATATATATATAAGGATTAATAAGTCCACTGAACTGGATATTATTAAATATCAATATCTGTAAGGATATCAAAATTATAAAAACGATACTATCTTTAAAGAAATTTTTAATCATCTGCTTTAACTGAATTTTCCAATTCTATTTGTTCTTCTTTAAAAGCATTTTTAATTACATAAACATAATTTAAGGCACGGAAATCATTTGAAAGTTTAATACGCACTTTTAAGAAATTCCCATCTTTTAGCTCATAATCCTCAACAATACCTACCATCAAACCTTCAGGAAAAACAATCGATAAGCCACTGGTAACAATTGTATCTCCCTTAACAGGGGTTATGTGATTTGGTATATCATTAAGTATTGCATAACGATATGAAGAACCGTCCCAAGATAAGGGTCCAAAGAAATTATTTTTTTTAAACTTAACACTCACAATGGATTGTCTATTGAGTACAGGCAATACAACAGCAAACCTATCAGAGACAGACAGAACTTTTCCTATCACACCTGATGGAGATACCACAGCCATATCAACAAGCACTCCATCATCAATACCTTTATCAATGGTTATATAATTATATTGCTTATTAACTGAATTACTCAACACCCTTGCAACTCTATAAGTATACTTTGCTTCTACAGGAGCTTGCAAACGCAATGAATCAACTTGCTTCATTGCCAACAAATCAAGGTTTTCACGCAAGCGAGCGTTTTCCTCAACCAATTCTGCATTAACAGAATTCAATGAAAAATAACGATCAATCTGATCCGATTTCATTGCTACATAACCATTAAGCTCTTGAACAGAATTAAACAATGACGCATTGTGAAAATTGTTATAAGTCAACACCATGTATATGGCTATTCCTTCTAACAAAAGAAAAAGAATAACAAAGTGATGATTTATAAAAAACCTTAATAAATTTCTCATTCAGTGGCATTCAAAAACTATCTCATCAAGAATGGAAATTTATCTACATACTTCAATGCAATTCCCGCACCTCTTGCTACTGCATGCAAAGGATCTTCAGCAACATGAAAAGTGATATTAACTTTGTCGGTAAGTCTTTTTGCCAATCCTTTTAGCAAAGCACCCCCACCACTCAAGTAAATACCTTTTTGTACTATATCAGCGTATAATTCAGGGGGTGTTTGTTCCAATACTGAAACTATAGCAGCCTCCACTTTATTCAATGATTTTTCTAGACAGTGAGCTATTTCCTGATACGAAACAGGTATTTCAATTGGCATCGCGGTCATAAGATTGGGTCCACGCACTACAAAATCGTTTGGTGGAACTTCTAAATCAGGCAACGCAGAACCAACAGCTATTTTAATCTCTTCAGCAGTTCGCTCACCTATCTTTATATTGTGTTGATGACGCATATAAGCCTGAATATCTGCTGTAAATCCATCACCCGCAATTCTTATAGATTGGTTGCAAACAATACCACCCAAAGCAATAACAGCTATTTCGGTAGTTCCACCTCCTATATCTACAACCATGCTACCTTCGGGAGCTTCTACGTCCAACCCTATACCTAATGCAGCAGCCATAGGTTCATAAATCATATATACATCTCTACCACCAGCATGTTCTGATGAGTCGCGTACAGCCCTAATTTCAACTTCAGTACTACCAGAAGGTATACTAACTACCATTTTCAGTGCGGGTGTAAATAATTGTGATTTTTTATTCACCATTTTAATCATTCCCCTGATCATTTGCTCTGCAGCATTAAAGTCGGCAATAACGCCATCTTTTAATGGACGGATAGTTTTGATATTCTCATGTGTTTTACCATGCATCTGTCGCGCACGATCACCAATTGCAATTAACTTTCCCGATTTGGTATCTACTGCAACAATAGAAGGCTCATCAACAACTATCTTATCATTATGTATGATAATTGTGTTTGCCGTTCCTAAGTCTATGGCAATCTCTTGAGTTAAAAATGAGAAAATACTCATATAAAAATTATTTTAGTGTTTAAAATGTCTATATCCTGTAAAAACCATTGCTATATCGTGTCCATCACAATATGCTATTGATTCCTTATCTTTAATTGATCCACCGGGTTGAACTACTGCCGTTACTCCCGCATTACCAGCAATTTCAACACAATCGGGAAATGGAAAAAAAGCATCTGATGCCATTACGCATCCTTTTAGCTCAAATCCAAATGCATGTGCTTTTTCAATGGCATGCTTTAATGCATCTACCCTGCTGGTTTGCCCTACCCCACTCGATAATAATTGTTTTCCTTTTGCCAATACAATGGTATTGGATTTACTATGCTTCACTAGTTTATTGGCAAATTCCAAATCACTTATTTCTTCAGAAGTAGGCGCCTTTTTGGTTACGGCTTGCATATCAGGACCAAACTCCATGTGCAGGTCTTTATCCTGACCAATTACTCCATTTAGCAATGTTCTGAATTGTTTCTTTGGAAGCGATACATTCTTTTGAACCAAAATAATGCGGTTCTTTTTTTGTTTAAGAATTTCTAATGCGCTTGCTTCATACCCTGGAGCCAAAACTATTTCAAAAAACAACTTATCCATCTCCAATGCGGTCTCTTTATCAATTACTGCATTCGAAATAATTACACCACCAAATGCAGAAATCGGATCACCAGCTAAGGCATCTTTCCATGCTTCAGATAATTTATTTCTTGAGGCTAAACCACAGGCATTATTGTGTTTGAGTATTGCAATGCTTGTTTCATTAAACTCAGCAATCAGAGCTACTGCAGCATCAAGGTCAAGTAAATTATTATAAGAAATTTCTTTTCCCCATAGCTGTTCAAACATCTCATTCAAATTGCCATAAAAAACCCCTTTTTGATGAGGATTTTCGCCATATCTGAGCACGGAAGCCTCATGTATGCTTTGCTTGAAAACATCTATTTGCGATTCAGCATTAAAATAATTAAAAATGGCCGTATCATAATGTGATGAAACCCCAAATGCTTTCATAGCAAATGCTTTTCTTTCTTCAATACTGGTATGCCCATTCCCTTGGGTAAGAATCTGTATTAAATCTGCATACTGGGTTCTTGAAGATATGATGAGCACATCATTATAATTTTTTGCAGCTGCCCTAATTAATGAAATACCACCTATATCAATTTTTTCAATTATCTCTGATTGATCAGTAGTTTGAGATACTGTTTCTTCAAATGGATACAAGTCAACAATTACCAAATCAATTTCAGGAATAGCGTATTGAGTCATCTGACTCAGATCTCCCGCATGATCCCTTCGTCCAAGAATTCCTCCAAACACTTTGGGATGCAATGTTTTTACCCTACCTCCCAAAATAGATGGGTAGCTTGTCAAATCTTCAACGGCAATTGGCTTCACCCCTAATTTTTCGATGAATTCCTGAGTACCACCGGTAGAATATATTTTTACTCCTAAGGCATCTAGCTGTTTTACAATAGTATCCAACTGATCTTTGTAATACACTGAAATAAGTGCCGACTTAATTTTTTTTTCTCCTGTCATTCCAATCAAAATTGTAAAAAGCCAAAAGGCTGTTCATTATCCAAAGCGCAAAATACATAAATTTTACGCTTATTTCCCAAGAAATTTTAAATTGTTTATAAAATTTTACTCACAAGCAATCAAAGGCTCTATTAACCTAACCAACTCAACAAAATCATTGACTCCAAGCTGCTCGGGACGCATGCTAAGATATTCTGTTTCAGGTAGTGTTGAAAATCCTGCTGATTTTAATGAATTCCGAATCGTCTTTCGCCTTTGATTGAAAGCCGATTTTACTACCTTCCTAAATAATATCTCATTGCAATCCAATTTAAGCGTCTGATTTCTGGTTAAGCGAATAACAGCAGATTTTACCTTGGGCGGGGGATCAAAAACCTGTTCATTTACAGTAAACAAGTACTTTACTTCGTAAAAAGCTTGTAAAAAAACACTTAAAATCCCATATTGCTTGCTATTTGGCTTAGATGCTAGCCTCTCAGCAACTTCCTTTTGAATCATGCAAACAACTTCAGGTATCAAATCTTTATGGTCAATCACTTTAAAAAATATCTGACTAGATATGTTATAAGGCAGATTCCCAATCAGACGAAAAGGTTCTTGAAAAATGTCACTGATGTTTAATTTTAAAAAATCATTGTAAATTAGTCTTTTGCCTAATTGAGGATAAGCTACCCGTAAAAAATCCACAGATTCAATATCAACTTCTATCGCATAAAAATTATCTCCATAGCGCTCCAGTAAGTATTGTGTTAATACTCCTGTACCTGGACCCACTTCTAAAACATTTGTTACAGTTGACAATTCATCAAGACTCGATGATATTTTACGTGCAATATTAAGATCTCTCAAAAAATGCTGCCCTAAGTGTTTTTTTGGCTTTACCATCATCAATATGGCAGTTTACTTAGTTGATCAGCAGCCTGATCTATGAAATCCTGAAGCTTTTTGTTTACCATCATTTTCATTACAGGATTGATATCTATTTTCATAGATAGTCGCATTTTTGACCGATAATAGCCTGCGGGCTTGATTTGTATCCAAAAATTAAATTGGTGTTTTGATTCAATTTCAGCAAGCTTAATAAGTTTAAATGGATCCTTCTCCACTATTCTGATACCAAATTTTCCTAATTGAGGGATCTCAAATACACAAGTATCGCTGGTAGACTCAATAATCTTAGCTTTATCGGCAGGAATCAATGATCCCAGATGAGAAAGGTCTGAAAGAAAACTAAAAATTCTTTCGTCTATTTGCTCAACATCCACTATTTTACTTTCGTATTTTACTTCCATAGGTATTATTTCATCCAAGTATCAGGACTAACCGCCCATTTCTTTAGTAATTCGAAATGTTCAGGCACTACATAACCAGTCTCTTTAGCCAATTCAAGCAACGCACTATAATTACTTAGGCAAACTAACTTGCAATCGGCTTCTTTAAAATTCTCAATAGCCACCTGAAATCCATAGCTAAAAATAGCAGCCATTCCTAAAACTTCGCATCCAGCCTGCCGAATAGCCTCAACTGCTTTAAGACTGCTTCCACCAGTTGAAATTAAATCTTCAATAACAACTACTTTCTTGCCCTTCTCCAAATATCCTTCAATAAGGTTCTCCATACCATGCGATTTGGGTGCCGATCTTACATAAATAAAAGGCAAGCCCATTTTTTCTGCAACTAATGCTCCTTGAGCTATTGCTCCGGTAGCAACACCAGCTATAACATCAACATTTTTATATGCTTCATTGATTCGCTCTACAAATGAATCTCTTATCATCGCTCTAACCTGAGGATATGATAAGGTAACTCTATTATCACAATAAATAGGGGAATTCCATCCCGATGCCCATTTAAAAGGTTTATCTGGACTTAGGCGAACCGCTTTGGTTGACAACAATCCTTCTGCAATTTTTTTCTCTATTGACATCTATCTAATTTTAAAATATTATTTTTGCTGCTAATTCTTTGCAAATGTATAAAGTTTTTTTCAACGAACGATGCTTTTATTTATCAGATAAAGCTGAATGTGAAAATGCCGTTTCCTTTTCTGGTAAAAAAGAACTGCAACAACTCATCTTTGATTTTGAATCTTCAACAGATAGTGAATTGTGTGTAATTCATTCCGATATTCCTGAACTTTTTGAGAAATTCAAATCTTTTTTTAAATATATCGAAGCCGCGGGTGGTTTGGTTCAAAATGATGTCAAAGAAATTCTCTTTATTTATCGCTTGGGTAAATGGGATTTGCCCAAAGGTAAAAAAGAAAAAAATGAATCAATAGAAAATACTGCACTACGAGAAGTAATGGAGGAAACGGGAGCAAAGAATCTTAACCTAACTAAACATTTAACCGATACATACCATACCTATCGTATCAAAAACAACATTGTTTTAAAGAAAACCTACTGGTATTTTATGAATTGTAATGACTTCAACAATTTAAAACCTCAAACAGAAGAAAACATTTCTGAGCTTAAATGGATAGGAAAAAGTGATCTGCAATTAATCAGAAGCAATACCTATTCATCCATTATTGACGTATTAAATCAATTTTAAATTAATACACCCCTGTTTGTCTCAAACGCAAAGCTGACGTCCCAAATTTCATGGTTACAGAAAGTTCGTGTGATCCAAAATTTTGCCTCCTTAAATTAGTAAGAGGATAATCGAACGCATAACCAATAATAAACTTTTTATAATCGGTTCCCATAAAATAAATAATATCCTTATTGGTTCTGTAAGTTAAGCCTGTCCAAAACATCCTATTAAATATAGTTCTCACTGATATATCGCCTTGAAAACTATTATTTTCAGGTGTTTTTATTAAAATACTAGGTTGAACAGTAAGATTATTACTGGCCTTTAAAAAAACCCCTCCCATTAAATAATAATGCCGGTATTGCTTATATGATGCTAAATCAGTTTTATTAATTTTTAGTCCCGATTC
>JAIFLP010000173.1 GCA_020049015.1 Bacteroidota bacterium
CGATGGCCGCACTTCTTCCGGTAAATCAAACACAAATATATCTTTGCCTTTTTCTTTTATTCTGTCTGAGGAAAAATAAGCCTTATTGCCCCTGGCATTGATGTTTAGCCCTACTTCATCGGAAAAAGTGTTGATTGGATAGCCCAAGTTTATGGGAACACTCCAACTTTTATCATTTTTTCTTCGGGCTACATATAAATCATAGCCACCCATTCCTGCATGTCCATCTGATGAAAAATACAAGGTTGAATTATCATGATGAATAAATGGTGATTGTTCATTCGCTGAAGTATTAATACTATCACCTAAATTAAACGGCTCGCCCCATCTGCCATCTTTTCCCTTTTTACTGCACCAAATATCTAAACCCCCAAAGCCTCCTGCTCTGTCACTTATAAAATAAAGCTCCATCTCATCAGAGGATATGGATGGCTGTGTTTCTTTTGCGGGACTATTAACAGGTCGTCCTAAATTTTGGGGTACCGACCAATAACCATCTTCCATTCGAGAGATATATAAATCACATTTTCCAATTCCATCAGGTCGGCCGCAGGCAGTGAAATACATGGTCTTTCCATCTATGAAAATTGTTTGCGCTCCTTCATTGGCCTGCGTATTAATGGGTCTTCCCATATCTAATGCTTTTTCCCAGCTACCATTGGTGTAAAAACTAAAATGAAAATCTTCTTGTCTGTTCCTCGATGATACGGGCTTGCTTTTATCAATCGGTTTTAATATAGTAAAAACTAAAGTTTGCTCGTCTGCCGATATACTTGGCCAATATTCATCCAATTCAGAATTTATATTCGCCCCTAAATTAATCGGATTAAAGGGAACAGGTTTTTTAACCGCTTCAACAGCAAATGCGCAGTTGCGGTAGAATAATTGCATCCGTTGAACAGCTTTTATATTTTGAGGTTTCATTCCTAAATAATATTGGCTGTATTGTAAGGCTTCTTCATAATTTCCGATAGAAATCAAAGCATCAACCATACTTACATAGGCATCGGGATTTACCATTTCACTTTTCCCTAATCCAGCTTTGTAATACTTGATGCTTTCCAAGTATTTCTTTTGGTCGTACATCAAATCTCCTAATACTAAAAATGGTTCTACAAAATTCGTGTCAGTCCTTGCTGCATTTAACAGCATCTCCTCTGCACCTTCGTAATCAATTAAGGTGTATTTCTGTATCCCTGCTTCATAATACTTAATGGCTTTTTGATTTTTTGTAGTATAGCTGCTTTGCGCCAGCAATAGTTGGTATAAAAACAGTAAACTTAATATCAGCCAGTTTTTCATGGTTTGCTTATTTAAATTTTAACAAAAATAAGGAATTGTTCCGATATTTGTTTTTTTCTGAACTAATATAAATACTATCTTCATTCAAATATACAATTCCTTCCGTTTGATGCCCCATTCCCATAAATTGATCCATCCTTTTATGTGTATCCCATCTAATAATGCCTTGCTCATCTATTTTTGCTAATATCAAAAAGGGTATATATTCTTTATACCCCAGAATAGCTATTGTTGTTTTATCTGGCGAAAGACATGCATCTGTTACCAATCCTTCTACAGGGTATTCTTTTAACTTTATTGCAGTATATCTGCCTTTAATTGCAGGAACTTTATATAAAGTGCTGGTTTCTTTCTGCCAGTTTTTTGTTAAAATATAAATAGACTCTTTATAATAATAGATGGCTTCGCAATCATGACTAGATCTCACAATTCCTGTGCCTTTTTTTTTCTTAAAATCAGGATAGCAAAATGTAATGGTTTCACAGGATAATGAATTATGATCAAGATTCTTACTCGTCTTGTATATTTGAAATTCATCCCTCCGTCCCATATTATTACCTACATCAGCTATATAAAAGTGTTCTCTGTCTTCTGTTAAGGCTTCCCAATCAATATTTTTGGCTCCATTTAGGGTAAATATTCTTTTAATTTGATTGCTTTCAATGCAGTATTCGTATAACTGAGGTGTTCCGCCACTATCGTTAAAACTTAGTAATTTCTTTTTATGGTATATCAATCCCGATGTTTCTTTTATCGCCAAAGGCAACGAATCTGTTACCAATTCGATATCAAACTTCTGTTTTTTTATCGATATAGTTTGTGATTTAGCAAAAAAAAATGGTGTTAAAAATATAAAACAAACTATTAAAATATATTCCCGCATGCCTATTTTTCATTGATTTTAAGTAGTGGCAATATCTTTTTTATGATATCAGTATTATCATAAAATCCACTGAATGTTTCTGAACCGGGTCCGTATGCAAATAACATAACCGGAATAGCACTGTGGTTTTTTGTTGAAAAATGTATTTGGCTTTCTTTTTGCTCAATATTCCCGCCTGTTATAGTCATTCCTCCCGTTTCATGATCAGCAGTTATAATGACTAGAGTGTTGCTATCTTTTCTTGCAAATTCTAAAGCTTTTCCTACCGCTTTGTCAAAATCAATGGTTTCTGCAACGTTATACTCTGCATCGTTAGCATGTCCTGCCCAATCAATTTGAGATCCTTCTACCATTAGAAAAAATCCTTTTTGATAGGTATTTAAAATTTCTATCGCTTTTTCAGTTGACTCAGGCAACATATTACCTCTTCCTTCTGTCATTTTTTTATGGTGTTCTGCTGCAGTTAAAGCAGCTAATTTTTTGCCTTTGAAGCTAATTACTTGATTTTGATCTTCTATAACTGTGTATCCTTTTTTAGTCAAATCCAATGTTAGATCTTTACCATCTTTGCGTTTTTTAAAATGATCTAACCCGCCTCCTATAAAGACTTCAATATCGGTTTTTAGGAAGTCCGATGCAATATCTTCATAACTGCCTCTGCTTGCTTGGTGAGCAATAAACGAAGCGGGTGTTGCATGGGTAACAGAACTTGTTGATACCAATCCAGTTACCATTCCCTTCTCCTCACAATATTCTAGCATCGTTTTTAACTTATTTCCAGCTGTGTCAACCGCAATACTGCCATTTTTTGTTTTAACTCCTGTCGAAATCGCTGTTCCGGCTGCACCTGAATCTGTAATGTATTTATCAGCTGAATACGTTGTTGCTATTCCTGTTTGAGTGCCTTGGGTCATATTCAATTGCATTCCATTTTTGGTCATGGCCGCATATATTTGAGCTATGCCCATTCCATCACCTATCATTAAAATCACATTTTTTACTTCTTTATTATTCTTATTTGACTGACTAATTGCTGGTATTACTAACGTCAAGATTATAAGACTTATGCTTATTATTTTATTCATATTGTTATATTTTTAAGCAAATTTAGCTATTATATTTCTATAAAACATCTATGTTCCATTTAATTTGGATTAATTTTTTGTTAGTATTAGGTATTTTTCTTTTTATTTACTTTTACTTATTCTATTTTTAGATTCTATTATACATGTATTTATATGAATGCAATTAACACGGCTATAGCTTCTTACGGAATGTCAGGAAAGGTTTTTCATGTACCTTTGTTGATTTGCAATCCGCATTTTAACCTCATTGCGGTTCTTGAACGTTCAAAAAAGCAATTTTCTGAGACTTATCCTAACATAAAAGCCCACACCAACTATCAAAACTTATTGTCTGACGATAATCTGGAATTGGTGATTGTAAATACCCCCGATCATTATCATTTCGATATGGCTAAGCAAGCCCTTTTAGCGGGTAAGCATGTGGTTGTTGAAAAACCTTTTGTTCAAAAAGCATGGCAAGGTGTTGAATTAATGGAATTGGCAGATAAAAAAGGCTTGCAACTTTCAGTTTTTCATAACCGCCGATGGGATAGCGATTTTTTAACCGTATCAAAGTTTCTAAAAAATGATTCTTTAGGCGATTTGGTTGAGTTTGAGTTGCATTATGATAGGTTCCGAAATTTTATTCAAAATTCATGGAAGGAAGATGATGCGGTGGGGGCTGGAACGCTCTATAATTTAGGTTCGCATTTAATTGATCAGGCTCTTTGCCTTTTCGGTTTACCAATGGCAATAACTGCAAATGTTAGAGCATTAAGGAAAAATGCGAAAGTTGACGATTATTTCTCTATTTGTTTGCATTATAAACAAATGGTAGTTACTCTTAAAGCATCTTATCTAGTTCGCGAACCGGGTCCTCGCTATACCTTACATGGTACAAAGGGTTCATTCATTAAATATGGCTCCGATCCTCAGGAAGAATCTTTGAAAAATGGACTTTTACCTAGCATGCCTGATTATGGATTTGAGGATACTTCTATCTATGGCTCTTATACTAACGAGGCTGGAGAAAAGTCTACTGTAATTTCTGAAAGAGGTAACTATAACACTTTTTACGATTTGTTCTACCATGCGGTTCGAAATAATGGGGTACTTCCGGTAAAACCTTCTCAGGCTTTAGATGTTATTCGTATTATTGAATGCTCCTATTTAAGCAATGACCTACATAAAACTATCTCTTTGTAATGAATTATTTACCTCTCAATAAGGCCTTTTTACTAATGGATAAGCTTGCTAAGGAAGCAACGCCATATTTATTTGTGTTTGATTTTCATTTACATCGTAGCTTGGTAATTCCATTACATGAATTAGTTCAAAATTCTGATATCCTTTATGATGTAAATACTATTACCAATGCCCCTAAAAAAAATTGCAATAAAGAATTAAAATATCAAATAATTCCCGCCGATAAATCTGCATACCATCATTCCTATTCAAAGGTAATGAACGAAATTAAATTGGGAAATACTTATCTGTTAAACCTTACAGCAAGTTCTGAGTTGATTACGGATAATTCGCTTCTTGACTTTTATTTTAATGCTACAGCCAAGTATAAATTGTTTTTGAATGATTTTTTTGTGGCATTTTCTCCGGAAACATTTATTAAAATAAAAAATAACAGTATCCGGTCCTTTCCTATGAAAGGAACCCGCATAAAGGAAAATGCAGATTCAGCAAGCATTCTTCTTTCAGATGTTAAGGAAAATGCGGAGCATGCAACTATTGTTGATTTAATCCGAAACGATTTGAGTCTGGTTGCTGATCATGTTGAAGTTAGAAGGTTTAAATATATTGATGAAATCTATTCAAAAGATAAAACCATTCTTCAAATGAGTTCCGAAATTGTTGGTACATTAAAAGAACAGTTTGTCAGAAAGCCTGGTTCCATCTTGCAGCGAATGCTACCTGCTGGCTCAATTTCTGGCGCTCCTAAGTCTAAAACAATTGATATAATTACTAATTCAGAATTGCATGATCGGAATTTTTATACTGGCGTTTTTGGCGTTTTCGATGGTAAAAACCTCGATAGTGGAGTTTTGATTAGATATATAGAACAATCAGAAAATCGTTTGTTCTTTAAAAGCGGTGGTGGAATTACTTGTAATAGTGAGCTTAACAAAGAGTATCAAGAATTAATAGATAAAATATATGTCCCGCTTTATTGAATCTGTGCGCTGCGAAAAAGGCAGGCTCCATAATTTATTTTATCATCAGGAACGATTAAATAATACCCGCAAGTTAATGCTGGGGATAAGTGATATTCTAGATTTAAAATGCTGTGTCACGATTCCTGCATGTATATCCGACGAAAAATTTAAATGCAGAATTGTATACAGCGATACCATACTTTCTGTTCAATTTCTTAAGTACGAAATGCAAAAAATTCATTCTTTAAAGTTGGTTTTTCAAGATGATATTGATTATACTTTTAAGTGTGAGAACCGTTCGGCTTTAGATGCTCTGACAGCAAAAAAAGGCAATGCCGATGATATCATAATTGTAAAAAATGGTTTGATCACCGATTCATCTTATGCTAATCTGGTTTTTTTTGATGGGTCTAATTGGTATACGCCTTCTGAACCACTTCTTAAAGGAACCATGCGGCATTACTTGATTGATTCAAAGATAATTAGTACTGCTCAAATAAAAATAGGTGATATAAAAAATTTCCAATCGGTACGACTCATAAATGCCATGATGGATTTTCATGAATGTCCGCAGATAGATATTGATTTCCAATCGGTACGACTCATAAATGCCATGATGGATTTTCATGAATGTCCGCAGATAGATATTGAGCTTATTTCATAGTCGATTTCCCAGTTAAGGCTTTCGGCTCAGGCTGTGTCTAGTTATGCTTAGGCTGTATAAATCGGCAGGAGATTGGCTCAGGCTGTGCCCCCGTTCGGCTTAGGCTCAATGCCCATAGCCGTCAATCTAAGGAGGATTTGGCTGTGGCGGGGTGAATTGTTATGGAATCGTTACGATTAGGATTTTAAGAAATGGATTAGAATTATTGATATTAATT
>JAIFLP010000001.1 GCA_020049015.1 Bacteroidota bacterium
TCAAAAACAACCTGGAGTTACTTCGAAAATGAGCAGGAACATATCGTTACAATTAAAAAAGAAGAATGGTATGTTACAGTAATAACTAAAAAGAAGTAAACAAAAAAATGGAAACATCCGACTTACTAAAAAAGGTCAGGAAAATTGAAATCAAAAGCCGGGGTTTAACAAGGCAAATATTTTCGGGAGAATACCATAGTGCATTTAAAGGAAAGGGGATGACTTTTTCAGAAGTGCGTGAATACCAATATGGCGATGATATCCGAAATATTGACTGGAATGTAACGGCCAGATTCAATCACCCTTTCATTAAAGTATTTGAAGAAGAAAGAGAGCTTACTGTTATCTTATTGATAGATGTTAGCGCATCAAGATTATTTGGTACCCAACAGCAATTAAAAAGCGATCTGATTACTGAACTTTCAGCCCTTTTATCTTTTTCTGCCATAACCAATAACGACAAAATTGGAGTCATCTTTTTTAGCGATATGATTGAGAAATTTATTCCGCCTAAAAAAGGAAAACAACATATTCTTAGAATTATTAGAGAGCTAATCGAATGTAAGCCCACTAGCAACAAAACAAATCTGTCTGTTGCTCTAAAATACTTGAACAGCGTAATTAAAAAGAAAGCAACAACTTTTGTTATTTCTGATTTCATTGATTATGATTTTAATCAAAATAAATATCTTTTCGAAGATGCATTAAAAATAGCGGCCAACAAACATGATGTAGTTGCACTAAAAATAAGTGATGAAGCTGAATATAAACTTCCGAATGCAGGGATCATTAAAATTACAGATAATGAATCTGGAAAAGATATGTACATTAATACTTCATCGGCTCAAGTAAGAACTAAATATGAATTACAACACGCCCAACTTAGCAAACAATTATCAATGGTTTGCTCAAGATATGGTGTAGATGTAACTGAATTCTTTACAGGAGCCGACTATGTTCCAACACTTAAAAAACTTTTCAAGAAAAGAGCATGACAATGAACAAAAGTTTTTATTACAGATGGGTTATGAAATTTGTTTTTATAATAGCATTATTCTTTTCTATCATTGGATGTGAAAGCAATAATAAAAAAACCTACACCGGTAAAATTCTTTCCTTTGAATCAAAACTAGACACTTCGTATATTTTAATTGGTGATCAATTACATTATAAAATTATTTTGATACAACCAAAATCAGCGAAGCTTGCAATTCCTGTATTCAAAGATAAACTGACAGACAAAATTGAAATATTAGGTGCTCAGTTTGATACCATAAGCTTAAATGACAGTTTGATCAAGATAAGTCATGATTACCTTATTACTTCATTCGACAGCGGTATACATGAAATACCCGCAATAGCAATACGATTAAATCTATTTGGAACTAGCGATTCACTATACTCTCCATCCGATTTATTGCATGTTAATGTGCCTCCCACTAAAATTGACAAGATACATGACATAAAATCTGTAATGTCAATCCCTATTGGCTGGAATGAAATTCTGCCCTATATATTGTATATTGGAGGTGGATTGGTATTGCTAACCATCATTATACTGATCATCTTATTTGCTTCAAAGAAAAAAAATGTAATCAAAATATTTGAGAAGTCTAAAGATCCCGCACATGTAATTGCAATTAGGGAATTAGAGAAATTAAAAGAATCAAAACTTTGGCAACAAGGTAATATTAAAGAGTATTATTCAAGACTCACCGATATCGTAAGAATATACATTGAAGGAAGATTTGGCACCTTGGCTATGGAACAAACTTCTGAAGAAATATGCACTGAAATGATTTTAAATAAAACTATTGATGAAAAGCTTATTTCAAAACTCAGAAAGTTTTTATATGAAGCCGACATGGTTAAATTTGCAAAAGCCCAACCACTGCCTGATGAAAATGAAAATGCATGGTTGACAGCTAATGATTTTGTTAAAGAAACAAAACCAAATGATGTAATAGAAATTGAAGCTAAAACAAATAAAGTTTAAGAAATATGAAAATTTTCTTTGCTGAACCATACAATTTATTTCTGCTTTTCATTTTAATACCAGTTATTGTTTGGTATATTTTGAAAATCAGAAAATCAGAACCATCCATGTCTTTTTCATCTATAGCTGGCTTAATGGGCATGCAAGATAAAATGTATCCTATTATTAAGCATGTTGTATTTGCCATTCGTTGCTTAATATTAATCCTCATTATTCTAATTCTTGCAAAACCTCAATCAACAAATAAATTCAAGAATATTTCTACCGAAGGAATAGACATTGTAATGGCATTAGATATTTCGGGTAGTATGTTGGCCCGAGATTTTAGTCCAGATCGTTTAGAAGCAGCAAAAAAAGTAGCGGCCGAATTTATCAACGGACGGCCTAACGACCGAGTTGGATTGGTAGTATTTAGCGGAGAAAGTTTCACACAATGTCCGTTAACAACAGATCATGCCGCATTGCTCAATTTAATGAATAATATAAAAAGTGGAATTATTGAAGATGGTACGGCGATAGGAAATGGATTAACAACAGCCATAAGCAGAATTAAAGAAAGTAAAGCTATTAGCAAAGTTATTATATTACTAACAGATGGTGTTAACAATAGAGGATCAATTTCGCCACTTACAGCAGCTGAAATTGCAGATACCTTGAATATTAGGGTTTATACTATTGGTGTAGGTTCAATGGGTACTGCTCCCTATCCGGTGCAAACTCCCTATGGAATTCAATTTCAAAATGTACCGGTAGAAATAGATGAAGCGGTATTGAAACAAATATCGAAAAAAACCGGAGGAAAATACTTTAGAGCAACAAATAATAATAAGTTGCGGGAAGTATATCAAGAAATTGATAAGATGGAAAAATCGAAAATTGAAGTTAGTGAAGTAAAACGGTTTGAAGAAGAATATAAACTTTTTGGCTTTCTCGCTTTAATATTACTTATTTCAGAATTATTAATCAGATTATTATATTTGCGTTCGATTCCCTAAATAGTATAATTATGTTCAGATTTGGTAATCCATATGCTTTTTATTTATTGCTGATCATTCCGGCAATCATGTTATTGTTTATTTGGATCAGGTATTTGAGAAATAAGAATTTGTCTCACCTGGCAAGCAAGCATTTAATTCCGCAATTAATGCCAGAAGTATCAATAGTAAGGCCAAATATCAAATTCGTCATTCTAAATTTAGCATTGTTTTTTTTGATCGTGGGATTAGCAAGGCCTCAATTTGGAAAAAAAGTAAAACAGGTAAAACGCAAAGGAATGGAGATAGTTATTGCTATTGATGTTTCGAACAGCATGAATGCCAATGATATTCAACCATCCAGACTTACAAGGGCTAAGCAGTCCATATCTCAATTAATTGACAAATTAAATAATGACCGCATCGGATTGATTGTTTTTGCGGGTGAAGCTTACAATCAAATGCCAGTAACTACCGACTATGTTTCGGCAAAAATGTTTTTATCGAATATAAACACGGGGATGGTTCCAGTACAGGGAACATCACTCAGTGCAGCAATAGATATGGGAATTTTATCATTTACTGGTGATGAAAAAATGAAAAAATCTCTTATTATTATCACAGATGGTGAATCGCATGAGGACGAACCAATAGAAAAAGCAAAAGAAGCTGCCGCTAAAGGAATTCATGTTTTCACTATTGGAGTAGGATCTACACAAGGTGTTCCAATTCCAGATGGTAGGGGTTTTAATAGTTTTAAAACCGACAGAGATGGAAATGTTGTGGTTACAAAACTAAATGAAGAAATTCTGAAAGAGCTTGCCATGATAGGTAATGGTGCCTATGTGAGAGCAAGCAGCTCAAACTTCGGACTCAATATCATTTTGGATGAAATTGAAAAGATGGAGAAAAAAGAGTACGAAGCAAAAATATATACCGATTTTGATGAGCAATACCGGTTGTTTTACTTCATTGCTTTACTTTTACTGATCGTAGATTTAGTTATTCTTGAAAAGAAAAACAAGTGGCTTTCGGGTATTAAATTGTTTGAAATTAAATAATACAATTATGTGGCTTACATATAGAACATACAAAAAAACAAATAAAATATCATTTGTGATATTGCTGATTCTATTTATTTATGGAGGTATTACGAATGCTCAAAATGCCAGAACAGCATTAAGAGCAGGGAACAAAGCATATCATTCTGACAATTTTCAACAAGCTGAAGTAGAATACAGAAAAGGTTTGAGCATAGATTCATTATCCATGCCGGGAAAATATAATTTGGCAAACAGTTTATACAAGCAGCATAAATATGACAAAGCCTCTGAAATATATAATGATTTGCTTAATGATCAGAAATTGTCGAAATCACAAAAATCTAAAATTTACCATAATTTAGGAAATGCTTTATACAACCAACAAATGTATAAAGAAAGCATTGAATCCTATAAACATGCGCTAAGGAACAATCCTAAAGATTTGGCAACAAAAGACAATTTAAGACTTGCATTGCAGCAATTAAAACAAAACCAAAATCAGCAACAAAATCAACAACAACAAAACCAGCAACAGCAGCAAGACGAACAACAACAGCAACAACAGCAGCAGCAAGGTCAAAACAAGCAAGATGAAAAAGAACAAAAACAGGAGCAAAAAAAAGAATCGCAGATATCTAAAGAAGATGCGGAAAGAATGCTAAATGCGAATCAGGAGGATGAAAAAAAGACACAGGAAAAAGTAAAACAAATTGAAGGAGCAGGTAAAAGAAATATTGAAAAAGACTGGTAAAAAAAAATATATGAAATACGTTATTCTTACTATAACATCACTATTATGTTTGATTTCTTTGCACTCACAAGAAATCAGATTTACCGCCAGCGCTCCAAAAGTCATTGAACTTGGCGAAGATTTTGGTTTGGTATATTCCATCAATGTTCAACCGTCAGGATTCAGACCGCCAGAGTTTAATAATTTTGATTTACTGGGAGGTCCTGCAACTTCATCAAGCAGCAGTGTGCAAATAATAAATGGAAGGGTTACACAAAATACTACTATTAGTTATACCTACTATTTAAGAGCTAAATCAGCAGGTACTTTCACAATAGGATCAGCAAAAGCTACAGTTGACGGAAAAAACTACAATTCAAATGAAATTCAAATAGAAGTTGTAGGCCAAGCTCGGCAAGGAAATACTGGAAATACAAATCAGAATCAGACAGATCAAGCTGGAGTTGCGGAAACTAATAATGAAAAATTGTTTGTTCGGGTAATTCTTGATAAAAATAAAGTATATCAGGGAGAGCAGATAATCGCTACAGTAAAACTATATTCGCAAATGAATATATCTGGAATTGAAAACGTAGTTTTTCCCACTTTTGATGGATTTTATTCGCAAGAAATTGAAGTTCCTCAATTGCGACAATTAACAAGGGAGAATGTAAACGGACAAATATATGGAACCGGAATATTAAAAAAACTGATCCTTTTTCCTCAAAAAAGCGGAGAATTAATTATTAAACCAATGGAAATGGACATTATTGTTCAGGAAGTGGTAAATGTTAAGCCCCGAGGTTTTTGGGATGATTTTTTTGGACAGCAAGTACGCGAAATCAAAAAAAAGATCAAAAGTAGTCAGACAAAAATTACAGTATTGCCCCTACCCTCTGGTGCACCAGCTTCGTTCAATGGAGCTGTTGGTAGTTTCACCCTTAAATCAATCATCGACAGAAAAGACGTAAATGCAAATGATGCCATAACTATTAAGTACAGCATTTCAGGAAATGGAAATTTTAATTTAATTGATAAAATAAATCCAAAATTTCCCGCTGACTTTGAAGTCTTCGATCCTAAAACAAATTTGAATGTTAAAGCATCAGATAATGGATTATCGGGGAATAAAACTTTTGAATATATTGTTATACCAAGATATGCGGGAACATTTAACATAGCGGCACCTGAATTCAGTTATTTCGATGTGAATACAAAACAATATAAAATTGCTTCATTCAATTCATTTG
>JAIFLP010000147.1 GCA_020049015.1 Bacteroidota bacterium
ATCGCTTTGTATCGCTTGCCCCAAAATGCATATTTCGTTAATGAGGTATAGACTATAATTCTCTCAAGATATTTGATTTTTAAAGCATAATGCATTAATCGGTACCAAACAGAAAAAAATAGCAGAAAAAGTATTGATTCTATTATCAACTTCAAAAATTCATTTTCGGGTTTATAAAAATTCATTTCCATGAATTGATAAAATGGAGTTAAAACAAAGAGTGAAAATAGTATAGCAAAAATTGCAATTGTTCCATGACCTGTCTCTATTGCTTTGCGGGGACAATTACTCATGCATTTCATGCAGCTTTCACATTTAAATGTCCAGAATGGTCGCTCATTTACAGCAATAATTGCTTTCACCGGACAGGATTGGATGCACAAATTACAGTTATTACACAATGATGAAGCATAAAACGTTTTTGCCAAAATAAACCTGCCAATCAAGTAATAGAGTATTGATATTGGCATCAAAAGAAGATCATAGAATTCAAGTAGCGTGAAAAAATTCTTTTTTCCCATGATTATCTTTTTGCCAAAATTTCTCACCCTCACTTTTTCCTTTTCATGAATGAATGTAATGGTCTTTTTATTTAACCCTGGGTGGATAGATATCCAGTTTGATGGCAAATTGACCGGAAATAACGCTTGTATTGAGTAGCCTTTTATCAATAGCAGAATGGATGACAGATAGAATGCAATTCCATTTACTCCTGGTGTTATGTATTTCCCAATGAGCATACCTGCTCGGGTATTCATTAATACAATGTTGTTATTGCCTTTGGGAAAATGAGCAATAAAGTTTAACATGATGGGTGGATAATTAAATCCATGTACCGGAGAAATAAAAATGAGCAATGAATCTGCTTCAGGTTTTTCAATGTTTTTTCTATCTATCTCGGCAATATTGATCAGATTTACTTTTGATGCATTTTCAGTAGCTATTTCCGATAACCAAAGCGCTACATTTCTTGAATTACCGGTGCCTGAAAAATAGTAGATAGTTATGCTTTTAATTGATTTCATAGATTACTTACTGTTTAAAGCTGATATTTGATTCATGGTTCCGCTATACCTCCCTCAATCCCGACCCTTTTTTATTAAGCACTTTAATTTTCTGCCCCCATCGCGATATGACCAGATAACCCAATTGTTGCGCTTTATCCGCTGCATCTTTGGGGATATTTAATGCTGCCAATCCGCCTATTATTTTTTTTGTTGTATATTCTGGAAAAAGTTTTTTGAATAGAGGTAATTTGCGGGCATGAAAATCATCCACATCAGCGGGGTGCAATTTGTTTTTTACTTCAATCACCACCATTCTATCTCCATTGTATAGAACAATATCATATTGCCCCTGAAAAGTTTTGTTTTTCTTTTCCATAGAGGCTACCTGTTCATAAGGAATACCATATATTTCGTCCATGTTTTCCAGCGCACCTTTAAAATAATCCTCAGCCTGCTCGCCTAAATTGATACCTAAACCACTTACAATTTCTGATACGTGCTTTAATTTTCGGTCGGTTTCTTTTTGTTGCTTTTCGTTTTCTTTGATAAGAAGGCTTGTTTCCTGAATAATCTTTTTTGTCTCTTTAAATTGGAGGCTTGTTTCCTGAAATCTCTTATCTGTCTCCTGAAACATCAGCCATACCTTCTCAAAGGTGAGTGGTTGCGCATAATCAGCCATTGGCTCCTGTATTATGTTCTTGGGTATTTTTTTGGTCATTTTTTTACGATTTAGGATTTTTATTGAATACAAAGATAGGAAAAATAATTTTCAACCTTTATTTTTCTTCTTTCAATGGCATTTTTTTTAGCTTTGGAAAATTATAATTGCACAATCATTCTTTTAATTGGAGATTTGCAATAAAATTATAATTATGAAAAGAAATTTAGAAAATTTAAATAAAAGCAGAAATAAACAGTTTTATTCCTGTATGATTAAGGTAAATAGTTGGAAATTAATGATATTCCAATTTTTTATACTGATGCTGCTTCCTTCGGCACTTTATTCGCAAACTATTAATCAAACCATTAGAGGTAAGGTTACTGATAAGGACAGCAATCAACCCCTACCAGGTGCCACAGTTGTGTTGCAAAATACCAATCCGGTTATTGGCGTTGTAACCAATTTAGATGGTGAATATGTTATAAATAATGTACCTATAGGTCGACAGAGTCTGAGCATTTCTTTTATCGGATATCATTCTTCAGAGGTAAAAAATATCCTTCTTCAGTCGGGAAAGGAACTTATCGTTAATGTGGAAATTAGCGAAAAAGTCGAAAATCTTGATGTAGTTGAAGTGAAGGCTTATTCGCAAAATGGCAGGGCAATGAATGAAATGGCTCCCGTATCTGCACGTTCGTTCTCTATTGAACAAACCGAGCGTTTTGCGGGTAGTTTGGGCGATCCAGCTCGTATGGTGGGCAATTATGCTGGGGTGGTAATGCAAAATGATTCCCGCAACGATATTATTATTCGTGGAAATTCACCCATTGGCGTTATTTGGCGCCTCGATGATATTGAAATTCCCAATCCAAATCACTTTGGTGCTATTGGCACCACAGGTGGACCGGTAAGCATGCTGAATAATAACCTGCTCTCTAATTCCGACTTTTTTACCGGTGCTTTTCCCGCACAGTTTGGAAATGGTATTTCAGGTGCCTTCGATTTAAAAATGAGAAGTGGAAATAATCAAAAAACAGAATATACAGGTCAGATAGGTTTTAATGGTTTTGAATTTGGTATTGAAGGTCCTTTCTCTGAAAAAAGTAAGGCTTCTTATATCATAAACGGACGCTATTCTACTTTGGCGCTAATGCACAAAATTGGTTTTGGTACGGGCACTGGTTCAGCCATTCCTTATTATCAAGATGTAACTTTTAAGGTAGATTTACCTACTGAAAAAGCCGGTAAGTTTTCAGTTTTTGGTATCTTTGGAAATAGCAGTATCGATTTAGGTGCCGATATTGAAGATACCGCAGCTACCAGTTACAATATGGCTGATCAGCGCACAAAATTCTCGGCAAGTCAGAATGTAGTGGGTATATCAAATTTATATTTTATAAATCAAAAAACACGTGTAAAAACAACTCTTTCCGGTCAGTTGGCAAGCGATAAAGCCGAGGTAGATATATATAAATTATCAGAAAATAGAATGCAGGAATTTTTTAGAAGCAGTAATACCCAAAGCAAAATTACCCTGGCGAGTCATGTAAAATCTAAAATCGATAATAAAAATAATTTTGGGGCAGGAGTTTCTATAAGTCTGAATAACATAAATTTTTACGATAGCGTTTTCATAAAGCGATTTAACCGATTCATTCCCTTGCATAATACCAATGATAATTATCTTACTTATCGCGCATACGCTCAATACCAATATAAATTTACCGATGATTTTTCATTGTTTGCTGGTGTAAATGGATTGGCTTATTCTATTAATACTGATTTTGCCATTGAGCCGCGTGCCGGACTGGAATGGAAGTTAAATTCAAAACAATCGTTAACATTGGGCTATGGAAAACACAGTCAGTTACAACCTGCTGCCACTTATTTTTTACAGTATAACGATACCATTAATAACCAATATTTGCTTACCAATAAAAATATAGGTTTAACTAAAGCCGATCATTTGGTATTGGGTTATTCATTTCAATTATTTAATAATTTTCGATTGAAAGCGGAGACCTACTATCAGAATATTTATAATGTTCCGGTAAGTCCTTCTTTTCCTGAGTTTTCTATGATTAATGCAGGTGAGTTTTTTAATATTCCTTCAACGGATAGTCTTCAAAATACCGGCAAAGGTGAAAATTTTGGAGTAGAATTAACCCTTGAAAAAACACTTCAGCAAGGTTATTATGTGCTGTTTACAACGTCTCTTTTTAATTCAAAATATACCGGATATGATGGTGTGTGGAGAAATACAGCATTCAACAGCAACTATATTTTCAATGTCTTAGCGGGTTATGAATTTAAGATACAATCAAAATCTTTTTTAACTTTCGATATCAAAGCGGTATATTCAGGTGGAAAGCGTTACATTCCTGTAAATTTGACCGAAAGCATAGCTGATGACGAAATTGCGTATGATTATACTGATGCATACCTAAATAAATTTGATGATTATTTCCGATTAGATTTCAGAATTGGTTATAAATTAAACGGAAAGCGTTTGAATCAGGAATGGGCAATGGATTTGCAAAATTTAACCGCTCATCAGGCTCCTTTCTTACAAGGCTATAATAGCAATAAAAAAGAAATTTATTATAGTTATCAACAAGGGTTTTATCCTATGTTCCTTTATAGAATTCAATTCTAATTATGATGTTGAGTAAATATATTTCCCGCACCGAACAATTTTTCCTTATAGTGGGAGTATTGTTGGTTTCTGCACTGGTTTTTTTCTTGTATTCATATAATGAGATTAACCAGCAGTACCCATTATATGTTACCATTTTTTTAAATATTATGGTAACACTCCATATTTGGCTGGGATGTCGCATTATTGTAAACTATTTATGGATTAAATTTCCCTGGGAAAAGCATCCCTTAAAACATTTGATTATTGAAGTTATATTAATACTTTCTTGGGCAACTATCATAATGTCTATTGCCGGTTTTATATTTAATGAATTCAGTAATAATCCTACAGATAAGCTTAAAGATTCTTTTGGCTTAGTAATTGGTCTGTTAATTACCTTGCTAGTTACCAGTATTCATGAAGGAGTGTTTTTTTACAATCAATGGAAAAATAATTTCAACCTGTCTATTAAATTAAAAAAAGACAATCTCGAAGCCCGTTATGAAACCCTGAAAGCCCAGTTAAACCCTCATTTTTTATTCAATAGCCTCAATACATTGATAACTTATGTAGACGATAATCCGAAAGCGGCAGATTATATCCAAAATTTATCTGATTTTTTACGTTGTGTATTAAAGAACAAAGATAAGGAAGTGATAACTATAAGCGAAGAATTAGAGGCTTGTGAGACTTATATGTTTCTACAAAAAGCTCGTTTCGGAAAGAGCCTTGAATGGAAAGTTGATTTGAGCGAAGAAATAAAAAACATGTTTGTAGCGCCTTTAACGATTCAAATGTTGCTCGAAAATGCCATAAAACACAATATAATTTCAAAAGAAAAAGCATTGGTAATTACAATAGGCAGCGAAAAAAATGATTATTTGTATGTTCAAAATAATAAACAGATTAAAATCTCTGAAAGTTCTACAGGCATTGGTTTAAAGAATATAATGGATAGGTATGAGTACTTATCGTCAAATAAACCTGTGATAATAGAGAATGCATCGTTTTTTACCGTGATGATACCCGTAATTTTTAAAACAATATGATCAAGATACTTATAGTGGAAGATGAAGAACTAGCAGCACTTCGTCTAAAAAAAATGTTGATTGAGTTGGATGATCAAATTCAAATCACTGGAATACTTGAAAGTGTGAAAGATGCTATCAGCTGGATTCGAAATAATCCATTGCCCGATTTGATTTTTCTCGATATTCAACTCTCCGATGGTATTTCTTTTGAAATTTTTAACACCGTTCCGGTGGATTGTCCGGTAATATTTGTAACGGCATACGACAATTATGCACTCAGGGCATTTGAATTAAACAGTATTGATTATTTATTAAAGCCTTTGCGAAAAGAATTACTGGCAAATAGTTTAGAAAAATTCCGGAAAAGAATGGGGGATTTTTCGTCATCATCCATGATGCAAAAAATTCATAACATGATGGAGCATTATAATATTGGGAATAATGCCTACAAAACCCGTTTTGCTCTCTATAAAGGTGATACGATACTATCGGTTCAAACCGATAATATAGCCTATTTCTATATTGAAGATAAGGTTGTAATACTGATGCAAAAAGACGGTGATAAAACAATTATTAATTACAGTCTCGATCAGTTAGAAAAACAATTGAATCCAAAACAATTTTTTCGCATCAACCGTCAATTTATTGTATC
>JAIFLP010000060.1 GCA_020049015.1 Bacteroidota bacterium
GAATAATGGCATCGGCAATAGCATTACTTCTTTCAAAATGCATTGGATTATTGTCCCATTGGCGGGCGACCTCATTAAACGACATAATAATTACTTTTTAAAATTTAACAATGCAGGTAAATGATCGGAATAGCCATTATTGAAACGTATTCCATTATAAAATCGATAGGGTTTAACGCCTAAATACTTCTTATCATTCTCTAAAAGGAAGTCAACATCGAACAAACGAGAATTATAATTTGAATAGGTATTTAAAAAACCTTTACTAACAATAAACTGATCGAATAGCGACCATTCGCCCTCATATTTATGTGATCCTTTTACGCTCTTATGTGAATAAACAGGTAAGAGTACAAAAAGTTGAGCATTGACACTTAAATTTTCTGAAGCTTTTAAACCTTCTCGAATAGAAGCATCGGAAGGGGCATCATTAAAATCGCCTGTTATTACTATTTTCGCATTATTGCAAGAATTTTGAATTGAATCGCACATTTTTTTTACCATACCCGCAACATACGATCTGCGTAGGTTACCCTCCTCTCCTCCCCTTCTTGAAGGCCAATGATTGACAATGAAGTGCAGTGTGTCCTTTGAAAAGATTAAAAACTTTGCATACAGCACATCTCTTGTTTTTTGTGCAGTATCAAAAGGGAAAACAACTTTTAAGGCCTTATGATTGATTATTTTTACCGATTCAGGTCGATATGCCAGCGCCACGTCAATCCCTCGAGGATCGGGAGAATCGTAATGAACTATTTTATATTCAACGCGACTCAAATAGGTTTTATTAAAAAGATCTTTCAGCACGCTTTCATTCTCTACTTCGCAAAAGCCAATAATATCGGGTGTTTTAGCAGCTGCAATTACAGAAGCTATTTTTTTTTGTTTTTTCCAATACCTTCCACTGTGCCATTTTCTTATGGCATCGGGTAAAAATTCTTCATCCTCAGTAGTAGGATTATTAATGGTATCAAAGAGATTTTCAGCATTGTAAAACATTATTTGGAGAGAATCATTTTGGGCATTACAAATAGCTGTATTTATTAATAAAGCGAATAGAAAAAAGAGTTTTGGGGTTTGCATGGTAATTTGGTTGCTAGGTTGCTGGGTTGCTGGGTTTGTTTAGTATCATAGCAAACATACTTCTATTTTTCGATTCTTTCAAATGCCCCCGCATCGGGAAAGCCGTCGCTAAAGCGGCTATTTCCGTTAATATCGAGGGGATATTTATTTGCTACATCACCGGCTCCCATATCTTTGGCAGAAGATAAAGTGTCGAGACTAAAATCCCAATCTTTTTTCAATTTACCATCGTACAAAGGGCGAACAAAATTTACTTTAGCAATTACTGAATTGCTATAATGCAAATTTGGCATGTTGGCATTGGAACTGAGTTTTACGACCGAATTCTGAAAAAAATAATTCAAGTCGCCATCATTGGCCCGAATGGTTAGTTCGCTAGTATAATTGCCATAGAGAATACTATTTGCGAAATATAGATTATTCTCGGGATTTACAATTTTAGTTGAATCGGTTACGAAATCTGAAAAAAGAACTGATGGCTGTCCAAGATTACAGAAATAAACGCCATAGCCCGCTACAGTGCAATGTTCAAAACGGTACTTTCCTCCCCGCTGAAGTTTAAGTACGTTAGAGCATGAATTAGCAAACAATGAATTACCGGCAGTAATTTCTGCACCATAAGACTCAATAACAGAAGCGGCGAAATTAATAAATCTGGAGTTGGTAATTGTAAGACTCACTATATCTACACTGCGGGGTTTTCCTATTTTAATTGCGGTATTCCCATTCGTCATCTTTAAATAATTGATTGTATGATTGCTTCCCGGACCTTCAAAAACCAGACCACCATATTGACTCGGAATATCAACATAAAACTCTTCGGTTCGATGACCTGCCATAATTACTGGTTGATTCAATGAACCTTCAATTTTCAATGTTCCCCTTACAATTATTTGTGCACCGGTGTGCATAAATATGCGACAACCTTCCTTGATAGTAAGTGTATGTGAAGTATCTACCCATACATTATTAAAAAT
This sequence comes from Bacteroidota bacterium, assembly GCA_020049015.1. Classification (GTDB taxonomy): domain Bacteria; phylum Bacteroidota; class Bacteroidia; order Bacteroidales; family DTGW01; genus JAIFLP01. The sequence continues at coordinate 2,061 of JAIFLP010000060.1, forward strand.
TAAGTAGGGTTTATCATTTGTCCATTCAGCTGTAAGAAGCACAGAATCTTTAAGGAGGTGAACATCCTGAGCCACCGCAACCAATTTTACTACATCGCGGTTATCATTATATTGAAAAGTTAAAGAATCATCGATTAGTATAGGATTATTCTGAAGCAAAGGACTGATATTTACTGCTACAAAAATATACAAGCTATCATCAGCAGCAATTTCAACATCTGAGAATAAAGTTCCGGAATAACCATCCACATTGAGTCGGTAAGGTGACTGATCTCCTCCACCCAAGCGAATAGAAGCAATTTTTAATGCTTTTTTACTTTTATTGTATACCATAAAAGTTTTATTGGCGGTGGTAAAGCCAGTAAACACAGTATCAAAAATAACAGAATCGTTGGTAAAACTAAGTCTGTCGGCTTTACTTTCAGAATAATACTCCCTATCACAAGCAGTAAATAATACCGGTATAGTTAGAAAAATAAAAATTACAAAACGTATCCACATACACTATTAACGAATGAAATTAAAAAAGATTATACAAAGCAACTACTTAGATGCAAAAATTCTTTTCGCCACATTTTTACCATAATCAGGATAAAAGCCATTGATAGCTAATACAGCGGAATAATTATCCATCCAGGCATCGTATTTAAGCACTTTATTGAGCAAGATAATAATTCTAGGACATTTAAGTGAAGCCTGCTGGAGGAATTTTTTTTGTTGTATAGTTAATGCATCCATTTCAGGTAATACCTCAAAGCAAATAATGGCTGCATCAGATTTAGCTATATTTATAAGGGCATTTTTCCAATACAAATCAGAAACAGTATCAGCAGGGTGGTTCCATGATAGACGGACGAACGAAGTATCGCTTTTGCAATTATAATAGAGTTCGAACATTTCAGGAACATTGTTAAAAATATAATCTGCTTGAGAATTAACCGAAGATCCATTACAAACCAATATATTACTCCTCCATTTTAATATTGCACTATCGTTAGAAGTTAATTCGATGCTAAGCTTTCCGGACAATTCAGGCTGAATAAACCCTTGAAACAGGGCATTAAATTGACCCGGTATTAAAGCAGCATCGGGAGAAGCGGCAGTGAAATTAAAATCAATACCCGCCTCATTGCGTTGAAGCACTAATTCCCCTTTTTGATTGAAGTAGGATGCATTGACACCATGGAGAACACTTCCATCTTTAGGTATAAAGTACTGGTTAGCAATGGCTTTGTAATTACTTAAATGAATATTAGACAATTCATTAAATAATAATTGAGTTTTATGGGGCATTAAATCATAGAATAGGCAATGGAATAAAGCAGCAGAAGAATCGGGAAATAGAGAATCGGGAAAAAAATCGATGATTTGATTTGGACCTGTGAGAGCAACGAACCTCAATCCGGAAGGATCGAGAGGCAAGTTATTATTACCTGCAAGAACAGTAAGGCTATCATTAGCAAGCATGGTATTGTTTTTTGAAGACTGTTTACCATTATTACACGCAACAGAAAGCAAAAGAATAAAAGGAAAAATTTTCAATATCATATCAAAAAATAAAGCTTTAAAAGTAATCAAAATTGAAAACTTTTGGCAGTTAGAATAAATATTTATACATTTGCACCCCCTAAACGCCCGGATGGTGGAATTGGTAGACACGCTAGTTTCAGGTATTAGTGTCTGTAAGGATTTGCAGGTTCGAGTCCTGTTCCGGGTACATAATAAGCCCAGGTGGTGGAATTGGTAGACACACTACTTTGAGGGGGTAGCGCCTGCAAGGGTATTCGCGTTCGAGTCGCGTCCTGGGCACCAGGTAAACACAAAAAAAAGCTCCGTTTTTGGGGCTTTTTTTTTATTAGTATACCGAAAATAAACTTAAATTTAATTATTGGGAAATACTATTGAAACAATTAAGCTATATAATTGTAAAAAATTTCAATAGTGATGAATAGATATATTATAGTAATCTGTGCGATGTTAAGTTTGATATCTTGTGCAGAGAAGGATTTGGATGAAAACGGAATACCCTATACGTTAAAAATTGGAATCTCTACATCATCAGAAGATATTGACGAAAGAATTCGTAAATTAGCGCCCATGCAGGCATACTTAGAACGTGAACTTGGCATTCCTGTTGTTTATCACAAAGTGAATAGCAATGCACCTGTTATAGAAGCATTAAAAGCGAAAAAAATTCATATAGCAAGTATGTCGCCTTACCCCTATCTGATAGCGAGAAAGAAAGCCAATGTAGAAGCCTTTACTGTATTGGGCAATATTAATGGAAATCAATTAGACTATTATAAAGCCTGCATAGTAACCAATGCTAAATCGGGTATTAAAACATTAGAAGATTTAAAATTAAAAGCCAAAGACCTTACCCTATGTTTTGTAGATCCGGCATCGAGTTCGGGGCATATTTATCCTCGGCATTTTTTAACAAAAAATGGCTTGGAACCTGAAAAAAGTTTCAAGAAAGTAATTTTTGCCAACGGACAATTACAATCTGTTTTGACCCTACATTCAGGTAAAGTAGATGTAACCTGTGTCCAATTGGATGTTATCCATCGCATTCAAAAACTCGATAAAAAAATAAAACCTGAAGACTTTAACATTATTTGGTATTCAGAAGCGTTACCATCAACAGCTACCTGTATTAGAAAAGATATTAACAAAGAGTTCAGGCAAAAAATGCTAAATGCGTATTTAAATATAAAAAAAGATACAGCAGCCTGGGGTTACATAAAAAGATCAAGAACTGCAGCATTTTTAGGAAAAGTTAATTTTGATACACTGAACTATATTCCGGTAAATGAAGCTATGTATGATACATTTGAAAGAAAAATAGCTAATTTAAGTAATTTACAATTACTACCTGAATAAACTAACGATAACTTAACAGAAAAAATAAAGTCCATTAACGATAGAGGATTACATTGCAAATAAAAAACATGTTGCAATACATTAAACAGTATCCTGAAAATCAAGAATTTAAAAAAGGTGAAAGCAATCAATTTCATCAGTACATAGATCCGAGTTGCAGAATTATCAACACTTCGGTAGGCGAATATGTTGATTTGTACGCCAATACAATGATGTTAGATTCATCAATAGACGACTATAGTTATATAGCAGGTAATGGGCAGGTTGTATATTCTAAGATAGGAAAATTCTGCTCTATAGCCAATTCAACGGTAATAAATCCCGGTAATCATCCACAGTGGCGGGTTACACAACATCACATGACCTATAGAAGAAAACGATATGGATTGGATATTGAAGACGATGCTGAATTTTTCAACTGGAGAAAATCTCATGCGTGTGAAATTGGACATGATGTATGGATTGGGCATGCTGCGATTATTTTACCAGGCGTAAAAATAGGCACAGGAGCCATTATTGGATCTGCAGCGGTTGTTACAAAAGATGTACCCGATTATGGAATAGCTGTTGGTGTTGGTGCTAAAGTAATTAAAAAACGGTTTTCAGAAGATATTATTAAGAAACTGCTTGCTTCAAATTGGTGGGAATGGGAAAGAAAAGTATTAGAAGAACGTTACAAAGATTTATTTGATACCGAATTATTTTTAGAAAAATATTGCTAATGTCACGTAAAAAAATATTGATAACTTTATACGCAGTATGTATTATTATTTTTGCATCCTGCTCTAATAATAAAGAAAGGGATTTGGTATTTGCTGCGATTCCAAGCGATGACATGTTGCAAACCACAAGGTATACTCAAGAATTCAGCACCTATTTATCCAAAGTATTAAACAGAAAAGTAAAACACTTTACAGCTACAGACTATACAGTAGTGATAGAAGCGATGAGATCGGGCAAATGTGATATTTGTATATTGGGACCCTATTCATATGTTTTGGCCCATGAGAAAGCAGGAGCAGAAGCTATAGCTGTAGC
>JAIFLP010000011.1 GCA_020049015.1 Bacteroidota bacterium
TACCTGCTCGATAATAGGATTTGCAATACTAATAAACTTGGGCGATAATCGTTTAAATCCTTCGTTTTGGTTAGACACAATAGTTGATTTAGAATTCATTGCAGGAAAGGAGAAAACGCCTTTATGTAATATATTACCTTCTCTCTTAATCTGCACCATTACAAGCAAAATGGCAACAAGCATGCCAGCATAAATTAGTATTTTCTTTCTACTTAGTTTTATCAGAGATGAATAATTCTTTTGGGTAATTGTTTTTTGCTTTACAGAAACATCTAGTTTTTCATCAATAAACTGGTGCAAAACTTGAGTTCTTTTATCAAAATCATCATACAACGAAGGATTCTCATTCATTCCTTTTAAAGCATCATTGCAGAACTTACATTCATGTAAATGCTTTTCAATGAGTGTCAATTCTTTCTCATTACATGACGAAAAAGCAAGTCTCAACAGTGTTTTATTTGTAAGACAACCGGATGCTTCAAACAATTCAATTTCTAAGCGCTTAGCTTTGAATGTACTCATTTAAAATTCGTTTTAAATTTCGTTTACCATTTTGAATATGGCTTTTTACCTTATTAAGAGATTTTCCTGTAATCTCACTCACCTCTTGATAGGATTTGTTTTGCAAGTAAAACAATTCAATACATTCCCGCTGTTCTATTTGTAATTCATTAAGTGCAGGAAAAATATGGGGCATTACCTGATCAAAATCAATACCATCCTTATCAATTGAATCATCAAGAAGTTGAAAGCAGGTAGTAATATCTAAGAAGGTCTGTTTACTTTTTCTTAAATCGCTCAAACAATAATTCTTTGTAATGGTATACAGCCAATTCTTAAATGAGCGTATTTCCTTATCGCTGATTTTTTCTATAACATGCGTAATAACTGCCATAGAAGCATCGGAAGCATCATTGCGATTTTTAAGGTATCGCAAACACAAGGCATATATAAGATGAGTATATCGCTTCAGCAATTGATTTAAAAACACATTTTCCTTTGCCTTTAAATAATGAGCCAATAATTCCTCATCAGTAAATTTTTCGAGCATGTAAACCAAATTAGGTAGCACTGCAAGGCATAATTATGCAAAGATACATAAATCATTCAATTAAACAATAACTATTGAAAATGAACTGATTACAAAAAATTAAACCTTTTTTATGGAAAATGAGACTCCGTGCGTCTATAATATAAAACAATGTTAAACTAAAAATTAAAGAATATGGAAAGCAAAAAATCACTTCGGCACAACCTAGAAAGCAAACGCGGAATGTTTTTGCAAATAGGTATGGTAGTCAGTTTACTGATTACATTGATGGCATTTGAATACCAAAGCAGGGCAACAGTTAATGAATTTGCTAGCTGGGACACCATTGACAAATACGAACCGGTGATAGATAACACTTTCAGGAAAGATCCTGAAATTAAAAAGCCTATTATAGAAAAAATTAAAACTTCAGAAATTGTTGCCATTGATAACAATAAAGTAGAAACTGGAAAAATTGAATCCGTTGAAACTAACGAAACTGATACTGTAACAGTATTAATAGGTCACGCAGATGAGGTAGCAGAAATAGACAGCGTACTGATTATAGCTGGCACCATGCCAGGTTTTATGGGAGGCGATGCAGGGATATTTCGCAACTACATACAAAAGGAATTAAATTATCCTGCTGAAGCTAGAGATAATAACATTTCGGGAAATGTTTATGTAAGGTTTGTAATAGATGAAAAGGGCAAATTGATACGGCCCGAAATTTTAAAAAGCGATCATCCTGATTTTGCAAATGAAGTTCTTAGGGCACTTGATAAAAGTCCTGAATGGTCTCCAGGTGAACAAAACTATAAAAAAGTTAAAGTAGGCATTTCGATGCGATTTGTTTTCGTGATGAATTAATTGTTAAAATAGAAATAAAGTTCTAAATTAGCCTTCCCGTAATGGATTCGTTACGGGAAGTTTTGTTTTTGATTATGAGCATTTTATACGGATATCTTAATTTAATCAACAAGCCGGTTGAAGATTTTTACCTTAGGGTGATGCAAGAATCGCTAAAGATATACTCGTACGATAAAAACTATTACTCCCAATCGGAGAATTCGGCCATCGGGATCATGCAAAAATACAATACTGAAGAATCGCTAACTGAAAAATTTCCTTTGGTGGATGGATCATTGCATCTTTTCGCCTCAGCCAGAATTGATAACAGGGAGTCGCTGATCCAGTTACTATTTAAATATAAAGACAGTACGATTACTGACGCTGCTATTATTCTAAAAGCGTATAAAAAATGGGGAAATGATTGTGTTCTGCATTTAAAAGGAGATTGGAGTTTTGCCCTCTTTGATGCATCGAAAAAAAAATTATTGCTTGCCCGAGATCATCACGGTAATACTTCTATGTATTATTATGCGGGGTCTGATATGTTTTATTTTTGCAGCTTACTAAAAGGTATATTGGTTGTTGACCGTGTTGATAAACAGATTAATTCCGACAAAATCAGCAAAATATTGCTGGCTTGGCACGAAAATGGCAAAGAAACCTGTTACCGCAACATATACCGCCTTCCTCCAGCTCACTATCTCACCATAGAAGATGGTTACATAGATATAAAAAAATATTGGTTTCCAGAAACAATCCCCACCCTTAAATTGGGGAAATTGGACGACTACTATGCAGCATTTCGTGAAGTATTTTCAAAAGCTGTTTATAATCGATTACGCGGATTGGGCGAAACAGGTCTGGCTTTAAGCTCTGGATTAGATTCCTCGGCTATTGCAGCTTTTGCTGCACCTATGTTACAACAAAAAAACAAATCGCTCTATACTTTCACCTCCATTCCAAATTTTGAGGTAGAATTATTACAGTATAAAAATATTCCGAATGAAAAAATGTTGGCCTCAAAAACGGCTGCATTTTTGAAAAATATAACGCCAACTTGGATCAATTCAGCAGAAGCATCATTAGATAAAAGCATGGATCTTGCATTAGAAATATTTGATGAACCCATGCATGCCGCATCCAATCTATTCTGGATGCTCGAACTGTGCCAGTCTGCCCGCGAGCAAAAAATAGGAAATTTACTTACAGGACAAGGTGGTAATGGAACCATTTCATGGCCCTCACCCGCATATTTTAAATACCGCGAATCAAAGAAAATACAATTCAACGCCGCCAGCATTCTATCTATTAACCAAATCAGAAAAAATATCCTATACCCAATAATGCCTTTAGGTATGCGCAATACCTATCGAAAATGGAAATCCGGCAATCAACCCTATTTTAAATACTCATTTATTTCGAAAGAGCACGCAAAAAATATTCAACTGGCTGAGAAAATTAAAAATAAAGAATGGGATCCTTGGTTCTTATTTGAACCTGATATGCGAAAAGCTCAAATTAGTTTACTAAAACCCGGTAGCAATATTGTTGGCTCATATAAACATGCCCGTGGCGCCTATTTTGGTATTCAAGATCTTGACCCAACTTTTGACAAAGATGTAATTGAATTCTGCCTTTCCTTACCCGAAAGAGTAATAATAAACGATCATAATGATAGGCTGCTCATTCGCGAAGGTTTGAAAAATATGCTTCCTGATGACATTTTAACCAATCAGAGAAGAGGAATTCAAGCCTCAGATATTTCTTTCAGAATTATTAATGAAAGAGAGATTTTCAAATCACACCTCACGGATATACAAAAAATAGCGGGCGATTTCTTAGATATTCCTAGAATTCATTCTTTTGTTGAAAGTCTATATACACTTAATCCCGCATCATTGAATTCATCTGAATGTGGAGGATTTATGCGGGCCATTATGATTTACAAATTTTTAAAGCGTATCCGATGAAATTTGAAGAAATAACAGAGGAAATAAAGAAAAAAATATACCGCCCCATATATTTTTTAATGGGCGAGGAACCCTATTTTATTGATGAAATAACCAAACAAATTTCAGATACAGTATTAACCGAAGATGAAAAAACTTTTAATCAGGTTGTACTATATGGCAAAGATATCGATGCGGCAGCTATTATCAATTCTGCAAAAAGGTTTCCCATGATGTCTAATCATCAGGTAGTAATAATAAAAGAAGCTCAAAATATTAAATCATTAGACGATCTTGTTTACTATGTTGAAAAGCCATTGAAATCAACCATTCTGGTAATCAATTACAAATACGGTAATCTTGATAAAAGAAAAAAACTTTATAAAGCATTACAAGACAAAGCCGTATTATTTCAATCAGACAAGCTCAGAGAAGACAAGATTCCCGATTTTATAAACCAACATGTTAAAAAACTCAATTTAAGTATTGAATTGCCAGCGGCACAATTACTCACAGAATTTGTAGGCGACGACATTAGCCGGATTGTGAATGAACTCGAAAAAATGCCCGTTGTTTTGCCCCAGGGCAGTAATAAAATCACTTCGGCACATATTGAAAAATTCATTGGAGTAAGCAGAGAATATAATAATTTTGAATTAACAAAAGCCATATCAAAAAGAGATATTCTTAAAACGAATAAGATAGCCCAGCATTTTGCTCAAAACCCTAAAAATAGTCCCTTAATAGTAACCATAGGCATTTTGTATGGATACTTTAGTAAACTACTAATTTTCCATTTCCTACAAGATAAAACTACTAAAAATGCAGCATTAGCATTGGGTGTTAATCCTTATTATATAAATGAATATATAGCAGCCGCTAAAATATACTCACCTGCCAAAGTAGTAAATGCTATCAATTGGTTGCGGGAATGTGATATGAAATCCAAAGGTGTTGGAAATTCTTCTACATCAGATGGAGATTTATTACGAGAATTTTTATTTAAGGTACTGCATTAAACAAAAGTCATTTTTTATTGTTATAAATTAAAAACATGCAACACGAAATTAATGTAAACTGGCAAGGAAAAATGGCATTTGATGCCGATGTTATGGGACATCACATATTAATGGACTCATCAGCAGAAGTAGGTGGTGAAAATAAAGGCGCCCGACCCAAACCTCTTATGCTGGTTGCGCTGGCAGGCTGCACAGGCATGGATGTTATTTCTATTCTTGCCAAAATGAAAGTAGTTCCAGAAAAATTTAATATAAAAGTATTAGGTGTTACTGCTGATGAACATCCAATGAAATATTTGGAAATGACTGTTATTTATGAATTCTGGGGCAGTGATCTACCTCTTGATAAATTAGAGAAAGCTGTAAAACTATCAGAAGAAAAATATTGCGGTGTAAATGCTCTCTATAAAGAAGTAGTAAAAATGAAATATGAAATAGTAGTAAATCCTTAAGCGAGTAGCGTTAATTCACTTATTTCAAATCAACTTCCTCTTCTATATCCCAATTCGATTTTACTACAAGAGGCTTAGGATAAATAAATACTGCTTCTGGTTGTTTTTTCTGAATAACGTCTCCTGTATCCCATTCACCATTGCTATTGAGGTCACTTATCACCTTTAAAGTATATGATTTAGGATGCAAAAAGTCAAAAGTTAATTGGGATTCACCTTTAAGTATTTTGGAATGTGCTACTTTACCCTGATCAAGCAATTGAATGATTTTTGTACCTTCTGACTTCTTGAATTTCAACACTAATTTACCATAATAATCATCATTTCGGGTGGTGAATTGAGAATTTATGGTATCGTGCCCAAAACTAAAATAGTCTTCAAATGCCCCTGTTAACATAGTAATTTTGTAGCTACTTCCAGGCATCCATTTCGCAAATAAGTGATACTTTCTGGCACTGGTGCTATCTTGCAGCAATTGAAATAATACTGATTTATAAATTGTATCCTCAAGCAATTCTAATTTTATTCTTGAAGCATCAATTTTTCTAATAGGGTAATCTGATGCCAAAGCTAGTGGCAAAAATGTATCCTGACTACCACTTACACTGATCTTAATTTTATTCTTTTCTTCTTTTTTTGATGTTTTCTTTCGCAAATCCTTCTCTTCTGA
>JAIFLP010000118.1 GCA_020049015.1 Bacteroidota bacterium
CGGCAAATTATAATGCAAAACTGGATTGATACAAGCTACCTTAATAATATTGAATAAATCATATTCATTAAACATAGCTCTTTTAAATAGTAAATTAATGTGCCCCTTTAATAAATCATCTGGGTGCAAATCATCTGAACACAACATAACATGATTTGGGTAAATATCAATTAAATTAGCAAGTGGGGTAAAGTTCTTGGCAGCGCTTCCCTCTCTAATCATAATTTTCATGCCTAAATGAATTTTTTCTCTGGCTTCATCTAGAGAAAAAGATTCATGATCGGTACCAATACCTCTCTCAATATAAGCAGATAATTCATTCCCCATCAGTCCTGGTGCATGTCCATCTATAGGTTTATTAATAGATTTTGCAGACTCAATTTTACTTAAAATATCACTTCTTCCGTTTATGACTCCGGGAAAATCCATAACTTCAGCTAAGAAATAGATGTCATTTCTGAGTAACAATTTATTAACCTCATATTCATCCAATTTTGCTCCAGCACTAACAAATTCAGATGCAGGAACACAAGAAGGAGCCCCGAAAAAGAAATGCATGGGTGCCTCATTAGCATTTTGAATCATAAAATCAATACCTTTTACACCTAAAACATTTGCTATTTCATGTGGATCAGCGACTACAGCAGTAGTACCATGCTTTACTGCAATTCTAGCAAACTCTGCTGGTAAAAGCATTGAACTTTCGATATGAATATGCGAATCAATCAATCCAGGCATGATATATTGATCTTCTACTTGATCCTTAGGAATAATATCAATTATAAAACCATTAACGACTATCAATTCACCTTTAAATATTTCTTTATTAAAAGCATCAATAATATAACCAGAAATACTAAAATCTTTCATACCTAGCTATTAATGTTCCACGTGGAACAAATTTAAACAAAAATATTATTAAACCAATTGTTCCACGTGGAACATTATCTACCAAATCGAATCAACATAACATTTATATCCGCTGGTGAAATTCCAGGAATTCTTGATGCCTGTCCAATTGTTTTCGGTTTTATTCTTTTAAGCTTTTGTCTGGCTTCTATAGTCAATGAATTTAAATCTGAAAAATTGAAATTATCCGGAATAATGATTTCTTCCAATCGTTTTACCTTTTCTGCCAACTTCTTCTCTCTTTCAATATAACCTGCATATTTGATAGTCAACTCTGCTGCATTTGCTATTTCCTCGTCTAAATGCTCTATAAGAATATGATCCTTAAAATCGGAAATAACGATTTCTGGTCGACTTAATAAATCTGCTAATTTTTGTTTCTGCTGTACTGAAGCAGACTGCTTCGATAATAAAATTTCATTCGCAACATTGGTATCTATACTATGAGTCTTAAGATAAGAAATCAGATTTTTTGTTTTCTCAGATTTTTGTTTAAAAGCTATAAATCGCTCTTCTGTTGCTAAACCAATATTATATGAGCGCTCAGTTAATCGCTCATCAGCATTATCTTGTCTTAATAGTATTCTATACTCAGCTCTTGAGGTAAACATTCTATAAGGTTCATCAACACCTTTCGTGATTAAATCGTCTATTAAAACGCCAATATAAGCTTCATCACGCATCAATACAAATGGGGTTTTTGATTTAACTCTTAGCGCCGCATTAATACCAGCCATTAAACCTTGAGCAGCTGCCTCTTCATAACCAGTAGTTCCATTAATTTGTCCAGCGAAATACAAAAAAGGAAGAATTTTTGTTTCTAAAGTGTGATTTAATTGTGTAGGCGGATAATAATCATATTCGATTGCGTAACCAGGTCGGAAAATTTTAACCTTCTCAAAACCTTGAATATGTCTTAATGCATCCCACTGAATATCCCAAGGTAAAGAAGAAGAAAAACCATTTAAATAAAACTCAACAGTATCTACCCCCTCTGGTTCTAAAAATAACTGATGAGAAGTCTTTGAATGAAATGTAACAATTTTATCTTCTATACTTGGACAATAACGTGGTCCAATTCCCTGAATAATTCCCGCATAAAGAGGAGAATCTTTAAATCCACGCTCCAAAATTCGATGTACCTTCTCATTAGTATGGGTAATATAACAAGGTCTTCTAAACAGCAACGGCTTTACATCTGGTAAAAAACTAAAATGCCCAGTCTCATCTGAGTACTGCCTCTCTAAATCGTCAAAATTAATACTCCTACCATCCAATCGTGCAGGTGTACCAGTCTTCATTCTACCGACCTCAAAACCTAAAGTTTTTAATTGATCAGATATACCTAAACTTGACAATTCTCCTATCCTACCACCAGAAAAATTTACACGACCTATATGTATTTTACCATTCTCAAAAGTTCCGATTGTTAAAATAACTGCTTTAGCATTAAATGTTATTCCTGACTTCGTTATAACCCCTTTCAACTCATTGTTTTCTATCAAAAGAGAAGTTACAGAATCTTGCCAAAAATCTAAACAAGCTATTTTCTCTAACATCTCTCTCCATACTAAAGAAAAAAGAGATCGATCACATTGGGCTCTAGGACTCCACATAGCAGGACCTTTAGAAGCATTTAACATACGAAAATGAATGGTCGTTTTATCAGTAACAATACCAGAATAGCCACCCAAAGCATCTATCTCTCGTAAAATCTGACCCTTTGCAACACCTCCCATCGCAGGATTACACGACATATTGCCAAATTTTGTCATGTCCATAGTAATCAACAAAGTTGAACAACCCATATTTGCTGAGGCTACAGCAGCTTCACATCCCGCATGCCCACCTCCCACAACAATTACATCATATTCTAATTTCAAAATACTTGTCCCCCAATAATTTTAAACATTCTTCTTCTTTAAATGACATTAGAGCTGCATCTTTTTTAGACTTATCTTTAAACCCTATAAGGTGTAAAACACCATGTGCCATTACCCGATATAATTCCATAAAAAATGTAGTATTAAAAAGTGTAGCATTTTCTTTAACTCTATCAATACTAATGTATAACTCACCCGACACAATCAAATCTAGTGAATTATCAAAAGTTATAATATCAGTAAAATAATCATGACTTAAATAAGTCCGATTCATTTCCAATAAAAAAAAATCATCCACAAAAATAACACTTATTTTTCCTAGTTGTTTACGATGGTTCAAAATGATTTCTTTTAACCAACAACCAGTCAATCTCTTTTGAGGTAGAGAAAAAGCAACTTCTTTAGAATAAAAACGAAGCGACAAAATAAACTATAAATTAAACTTCAATTCTACTGTATTACCATTGTTAAAAAACTTAATCTTATCGGATAATTTTTGCATTAAAAATACTCCTCTACCATTCAGTTTCTCAATATTCTCGGGAATTGTAGGATCAGGAATAGAATTAAAATCAAAACCCTTTCCATTATCTACTACAGTTATATACAAACCAGTAGCATCTTTACGTGCCGTTAATGTTAATAATTCTTTATCATTAAGTTTATTACCATGGACAATACCATTATTAGCAGCTTCTAAAGCAGCTATTAAAATATTTCCATACTTTTCACTATTTAACTGAAATTCTACTGCAATTTCATCAACAAACTGCTCAATTTGCCTTAAATTTTCAATTTTAGATGCTATAGTAATGCTCTTTTCCATTCATTTCGGATTATTAAACTGTATCTCCTTCTACGATAAAAAAACGAAAAGGTTTTAAAAATTAAATATAAATAATTATTTTCTTGTTAACCACAATTGCGGATCTTGTTTTTTTAACTCTTCCCAAATTTGAAATTGCATACTTGCAGATAAATCACCAGGCTCAGAATAAATAACGCCAATTTGCTGCTTGATGCTAACTTTATCACCATTTCTTACAGTAACTTGTGATAGATTAGAATAAACGGTTAAAAAATTTCCGTGCCTAATTATTACTGAGAAATTAGCGCCTTTAATAGATACAACTTTAGATACAACCCCTCCAAAAACAGATCTAACAATAGCATTCTTAACAGAAGTAATATCAACTCCTTGGTTGTTAACTTTAATTCCCTTTAAAACAGGATGCTCATGCTCTCCAAAGAAACCAGTAATCTCGCCTTTTTCAGTAGGCCAAGGTAATTTTCCTTTATTACGAGCAAAATCTTTAGATACTATTTTTTCTTCTGGGGTAAGTTTATCAAACAAAGTTTTTCCAGATTTTTTAGCCTCTTGAGCAATTACTTTTGCAATTTCTTCTTTCAGCTTCTGAGCAATAATCTCATTATTCTTAATTTCAGCACGCAAAGCATCTTCTTTTTTCTGCAATTTTTGAAGCAACACATTTCGTTCGTCCTGCTCAATTAATAAACGCTCCTTCTCTCCGCTTTTAAAATGCATAAGATTAGCTTTTTCAATGTAATTTTGGATCAATTGACTCCTCTTATGTATCAACTCATTCTTTGTAGCAACAATCCTATCACCCTGAATAGCTCTATAATTTAAATATTGCTTAACATACTTCATCTTCATATAAGCTTCACTGAAACTTCCTGCAGAAAGAATATACATAAAAGACAGGTTCAAATTACGATTCCGCTGAGCCAAATAAATAATTTTAGCATAATCAGCTTTTAAAACTTGTAAATCAGAATCAGCTTTAGCAATACTCAACTTTAGTAAATCAATATTCAATTGAAAAGCAACCAATTCCTTATTAATATTGGTAATAAGTTCCTCGCGTGCTTTAATTTGCTTGCTTACTATAACTAAAGTATTTAACTCAGCTTTCTTCGACTTTTCGGTCTGGCGCAATAAACTATTTGAACGCTCTATTGCTTTAATACTCTCTAAGCGCTTTAATTCAAGTTCTTTCTTAGACTGTGAAATACCAATAAGGCATAACTGTAATATTATAAAAACAATAAAATGCTTCATCTAAAATACATTTTTTTATAATTGCCAGGTACAAAAAATCTATAATCCTGCCCACTTTCAATCTTATAATCTTTAATAATAAAAGAACCTAAAAATTGCTGGTTATTAAAAAATAAATCAAAATTTAAAGAATCTGGAAGCATCGTTTTATCAGGCCCATAAATATAATTTATTCGAAACATAACGCTTTTACCAATCACTTCAAATTTGTCAATTAAACTATTCTTAATATTAACCATATATACATAATAAGTTAAAGAATCAGCAGAACAATTTTCCAATACTATTCTTTTAAACTCCTTATTCGTTCTATCCTCTAAATTAATGTTTCCTATACATGTAGTTATAAACTGTCCAATCATTGCTTGTTGCAGCACATGAATATTAAGGGATTGACCTGATATACCCAATGAATCAATTGGACCACAATAATAAGTTTTCTCCATTCTATTTAATAACTTAACAGAATCCTTGTCAATGTAAAACTTTAAAAATTCTGAACCCAATGAACTCATAACTGAAATAATGATTGACGAATCCTTCTTGATCTTTGTTATAGCATTCATTTTAATATTTTTACCATTGCTTAAATCAATGATAATCTCTGATTTTAATTTTAACTCTGAAAATGAAAATTTGCTATTTACATCATAAGAAACGTTACCTGTTTTTTTTATCTTCTGCGCCTCTTGAAAAGTACGCTTAGAGCACGCTATGAATAAAAAACTAATAAAAAATAAACCTATAAAACTTCTATACACCATAAAGTATTATTTAAAACATTCAAACTTATTAAGTTTTTTATTAATAATATCAGCATTACCTCCCAATTCAATAGCCAATTTCCAATTCTTTTGTGCATCCTTAATATTACCTGAACAATAAAGTATATCGGCATAATGATCCACAACCTCCGAACTGTCAAATCCACCCTTCTTAATAGCTAACTCAATATACTGCAATGCAAGTTTAAGCTTTTTCTGCTTATAAAGAATCCATGCATAAGTATCTAAAAACGTGGCATTATCAGGCTCAATTTCCAATGATCTTTTTGACATAGATTCAGCTTTATCCAGTCTTTCA
>JAIFLP010000104.1 GCA_020049015.1 Bacteroidota bacterium
TATTCTTTCAAAGAACCATCTTAATCAGCAGTTCCCTGCAATTTTCCTCATGGTTTTGTATTTCTGTTCCGCTGCCAATATCTTTTAACAACTGCTAGGATCAAAATCCTAATTGATGATTTTTTGACGTTGGCGTTATCTTTATTTGTTCCCTTAAATATTGAATTCTAGAACTTATATCGTTTGCAATTATCTCCTTTAAACTCTTTCAGTTAAAATGAAACTTTGTTTCATCGCTTTTGATGTATTTTTTTCATACGTAACTTTTGCCGTGCGTTAAATGGTGGGCAACGGTTTCGGGTATGAAATGTTG
Source organism: Bacteroidota bacterium (assembly GCA_020049015.1). Taxonomy (GTDB): domain Bacteria; phylum Bacteroidota; class Bacteroidia; order Bacteroidales; family DTGW01; genus JAIFLP01. Next base: position 314 of record JAIFLP010000104.1, read on the forward strand.
GGGGATTGCGAGATGTCCCCTTCAACTTTCGTTGTTACGACACTCGTTTGTTGTTACTTAATGTTCGCTGTTTCTCCCCAATGTTTTATACCCGTTGTTGTACGTAGTTGTTCTTAAAATTATTAATAAGAATTTCAATTTTTCGTAATTCAATTTTTACTTTTTTTCCTGTCGTAATTAGTCAATTTTTCATCACAATCTTGTCCTTTTTTTATCAATTTCCGAATTTATTTATCGCATTATATCACTTTTTGCTCCATTTTTACCAACTAGACAGACCTCACCCAGCTACTTTTTGATTAACAAGCTCGTTTATAAATATAAGACTCATGTATTCTTGCATTAAAAGGCTCTTTTCTATTTATTCTTGAACGTTTGTCTATAATGCTAAATTGATAAACACGTTGCTTTTGACAAAAAGTACACTCAAAGGGATTTTCCCATTCTCTTACTTGCTCCTCTGGAAACCCTTGTTGATTTAGATACGATATTGGCAGTTCCCTTTTTGTTGAATATGCTCCATAATACCGCACTAATCTGAAATAGCGCAATGGAACATGTTGTAGCAATCGGGGAAAAAACTCTGTATAATGCAATCGCAATATCTTTTCTACCGGTTTCTTATCCTTGTCTATGGTTTTGTAATCCTTATGACGAAAACTTATGTATTCCCCATCTATGTCGGTTATTTTATATTCGCTTATACAAGCTCGTTTGGAGTATCTTCCAATATATCGTATAACTGCAGCAGGACAAGACATCGGAGGCTCAAGATGAATAATCCAATTTTTATTATTGATTCGCTTCAAAAATCTCAATAATGCTATGCGATTTTCAAAATTATGCTTAAGTCCTTTTTTATCATACAGGGAAAGAAGTGCATCCTCAAACTTGATTTGAAACTTCTTTTGTAAATGCTTGTAATTAACATAATCCCCGTCTATAGCTTTTAATGTTCCGTCTTTTATATCTATCCCGCCCCACGAAACTATCATGTGAACATGAACATGATAATCTTTTGTCTCTCCAAATGTGTGCAATACTGAGATTATACCTATTTCAACTCGATATTTAGCTAATGCCCAATCTTTAAAAGTATCGGCTGCCGTGCGTAATAATATATTTAAAAGCTCTTTTCCATTGCTCTTAACCATCGGTGCTAATGCATGCGGTATAGTCATTACAACATGACGGTGCGGCAACAACATCATCTGACCTTCTATCTTTTTAGCCCATTTAATTGTATCTCCCCAACTACAAGTTGGACAAAATCGATTCTTACAATTATGATAAATCTCTACCGTATCACCGCAGCGCTCACATGTATAATGATCTATTCCTAATGCTGCTGTTCGACAAACCCGTATCGAATTCACCGCTTTAAATTGAGCATGACTAATCGGTGTCTCAGTATCTTCTACATACTTATCCCAATGTGCATTAAAAAAGTCTGCTAAACGAAATTTCTTCTCGCTTTTATTCTTTTCCTCTTTAATGTGGTCCGTACATAAACACATAAATCATCCTTCTTTTACCTCTTCTGCTATTTCATATGCATCAAAGGCTTCCTTCATCAACAAATCTTTCTTACCATTTTTCACTCCAAAGATATTGTCTTTTGAATCAATACTTATATAATCATACTTATTATACAAAGCAGATACATTTTCATCAAACTTTTCTGATGCATCTTCTGTAGGATAACCATCTTCGGAGTAAAAAAATCCAAATTGATCATCATCATTGAAAACTTTAAATTCCTGAATATTTAATCTTATTTCTTCCATGCTTATAGTGTTGCTAAGTTCCTCTGTGCTATGAAATTACGTACAACGGATAGGTATATGAAAAGTTGGGCATTTCGGAGCACGTCACTGTCAAGCCAATACAAAGTTTGAAGCGAGCCACAATGCTTGATTTCAGTAGTATCTGCCCAATTTTTTATATACCGTGTTATATGCTGCCAATCTTATCTCTGAATTATTAGTTTTTGTTTTTCAGTCCATTCTTTTGATTTAATTTCAATCATATAAGTTCCGTTATTTAATTCGCTGATGTTAACTTGTCGTTGGTTTTTCTTTAGTATTTCAGTCCTAATTAAAGTGCCAATAACACTATAAATATTCAAAGTCATGTCATCATTGTTTTCATTGTCAATATTAATATTTACAATGCCATATGCAGGATTAGGAAATAAACTGAATGGAGGATTTATAAAATTCTGTTCAGATATAGAAGTAATAAGATTATCAAAACTCAAATTATCAACATACAAAACAGAATTTCCAAATGGTCCATAAGGGATGCCGGCTGTTGTGTCGTTATAGAATGCACAAATGGCAATAGTTGCACTATCAGCAAAGGTATATGTTGAAATAGGAATGTTGAATGATGTCCAATTGGCTATAGTATCGGTGCATAATAATTCTGCACCTGCAATCAGATCTCCATTGTGAAATAACATTATTCCAATTTGTATGGTATCATTATTTTGCGGAAAACATTTGTAATATCCACAAAGACTAGTTGGATGTCCTATTATTGGGAAAGCAGGTGTGCCAGGATTACTATTATCACATGTTTGTGCAAAACCATAAGAAGAACAGTTTGATAGAGGAATTTGATTTTCAATTCTAATAGAGTAGTCTCCTACTGAGGGAGGGTAATGATCTAATGATTTTGTAACAGGGAAAAATAATCCTGTAGAATAAGAATTGCAGTTATTCCATCCTGTTGGATTTTCATAACTACCAATAGTGGTCCAATTCTCAAACCCGTTGTTGGGAATTTGTGCATTGGTAGTAATTGTCATAGCAATTAAAACTGTCAGTAAGAATGTAAATTTTCTCATTTTATTTTTGTCAGAGTTTATCGTGCTGACTCCGCACTTTAAATACTTATTTGTCGAAGGTAATCTTTCTTTTCTTTGGTTGCATATAACGGCCGCAGCCATGTGTAGCGCAGGTTTTCGAAGATTATCAGTGTCCAGTTATACGAAATTTGTTAATTGATTATCAGCCCGAAACGTAAACCCCACCTGCGTTACATATGGGTGCTGTTATATGCTGCCAATATTATCTCTGAATTAATAATTTCTGTTTCCCATTCAATACTTTAGATTTAATTTCAATCATATAAATTCCATAACCAAAGTCCCCATTACATTATAAAAATTCAATGTTAAATCGTTGTTGTTATTTCTATCAACACTTACGGTTACAAATTCAGAAGCAGGATTAGGATAAACAGCGATGTTATTATTAGTATTTATTTTATTTATTCCTGTAATCTCTGACAAAGGTCGCTTCCAAACTCCATCGGCATTAGTTCCGGCATAAAGATATGCTTCGCTCACTCCTAAAGAATAAATATCCAAAGCTGTTAAACCTGTATTTATTGCAGTCCAACTTGTCCCGCCATTTGTAGATAGAAATATACCGCCACCATTAGTCCCAGTAAAAATATTTGTTCCACTTACAGCGAATGAAGTAATATAATTAAATGTTAAACCATTATTTATTGCAGACCAATTTGTGCCATTATTTGTAGATTTAAAAACACCTCCGCCTTGTGTACCTGCATATAGATCTGTTCCACTCCCTAATAATGTATAAACATCCAAATTTGTCAATCCGTTATTTACTGCCGACCATGTATTAGTGCCACCATAATCAAACTTAAATACTCCTCCAGATGTTCCGGCAAAAAGAATATTTGTCGAAGGAAAGCCTAATGAGGTAACATTAAGATTAGTTAACCCAGAATGGTTCGCTGAAGTATCCGCATTCCAATTGCTCCCATTATCGCTTGAAGTAAATACTCCACCACCATTTGTTCCTATAGTTACGTATGGGCTCATTGCAATTATTGCCCGAACATCGGTATTTGTTAAACCATTATTTATAGCAGTCCAGTTTGTGCCATTATTTGTTGATAAGAATAATCCACTGCCAGCAGTTCCTGCAAAAATATTAGTTCCGCTTATAGCTAATGCACGAACAGCAGTATTTGTTAGACCTGTATTTACTAATACCCAACTTGCTCCATCATTAGTTGATAAATAAATTCCATCATTTTCAATTCCCGTAAAAATATTATTACCACTTATTGCAAAACAATTAGTTCTACCGCTGTGGAGGCAATTTGTTTGCTGCCATTGAGCATTTGCATTAATTGTCATTGCAATTAAAACTGTCAGTACGATTGTAAATTTTCTCATTTTATTTTTGTCAGAGTTTATCGTGCTGACTCCGCACTTTAATTACTTATTATTTGTCGAAGGTAATCTTTTTTCTTTGGTTGCATATAACGGTTACGTATATGAAACGTTTGGCATTTCGAAGCACTGTCCTGTCAAGTTACAACTACTTTTGATACGGGCTGAAACGCTCGATAAACCACTGACTGCCAAATGTTTTATATACGATGTTGGGCGTAGTGTTTTATTCATTTCATCCCAAAGCAACATCAAGTAACATCATTGTGGCAAATCCCAACATGGCTCCAATGGTCGATAAGTCAGTTTCATTACCAGTTTGAGATTCAGGTATTAGTTCTTCGACTACAACAAAAATCATTGCTCCAGCTGCAAATGATAAGGCATACGGAAGCAAAGGTGTAATTGTCAACACAAGGTATGCCCCAATAACACCAGCGATAGGTTCTACAATTCCTGACAATTGACCGTAATTAAACGCCTTTAATCTTGAAAATCCTTCTCTTCTGAGAGGAATCGAAACGGCAGCACCCTCGGGAAAATTTTGCAAGCCAATTCCTATAGCTAATGCAACTGCCCCAGCAAGCATTCCTGCATCAGGATTATTGGCAAGGGCTCCAAAAGCTACTCCTACCGCAAGGCCTTCAGGGATGTTATGTAGGGTAATTGCCAAGACTAGTAAAACACTCCTTTGCCATGTAGTTTTAACTCCTTCTGCTTTGTCTATTGATAACCCCATGTGTAAATGGGGCAATAACTTATCAATAAGTAATAAGAATGCACCACCACTTAAGAAGCCAATCAGGGCAGGCATCCAAGGTAAAGTGCCGCTTTCCTCTGCCATTTCTATAGCAGGTTTAAGAAGCGACCAAAAGCTTGCTGCAATCATTACACCTGCTGCAAAACCTAACATTGAATTCAATATTTTTTTATTGATGGTTTTAAAGAAAAAAACCATTGACGAACCGAGAGCTGTAACAATCCAAGTAAATAATGTTGCAAATAGGGCAAGCAAAACAGGATTGTATTCAAGTAAAAAATCTAGTTTCATACTTATTTGTTTTTATTAAGATTGCTATTTATGTTCCAACTAAAACCCAAAGAAAAGTAGTTCATTTTCTGGGTTAATCCCAATCCCATAGAAAAATCCAATTGCAGATTCTCCTTTAAAAGATATGTAAAACCACTATCGAAGTTTGAAGTCATTTCTGTAAAATCTGAATACTCACCGAAAGTTTCCACGTACATTCCTATCCTATTCGATAAGCCTATTCCTAAAACCAATGAATACGTTAAATCACCATTGCCAGTTCCAAAGTAATTATATCCGAGGTTATAACCTAAGTCTAAAAAATTATTTAAACCATGTGAAATAGCAAGCTTATTAATTGTTCCATAATTTGCATTTGTCAATTCGGAAGAACCAGTTGGAACAATTAAATGAGAAATAAAAGCGATTTCCGTATTTATATCCTCCTTTTTTAAAACTTGTATTTTTAGACCTAACTCAATATCCGACAAACCAAATTCTGTTGTAGAAGTTGCTTTATTATTATAAACTCCTAATTGTTCAACAAATCTCAACTCAATACTTTTAGAAAGTCCATATCGTAATAATGCAGTGGGAAGAAATGATAACCTTTCATTATTATAATTTCCGCTTCCAAATCCCATTTCCATCTGGAAACTTTTATTTGGAATTGTAGTTGAAGATTCTGTTTGGTCAGGTCTGTCTGTTATAATCTCTTGAGCATTAATTACTTTATTTAATGCTGTCAAAATCAATATCGTTACAATTAATCGTATCATGCTGTTTCTTTTTTTAACATTACGCCCAACGTTTGGCGGTATGAAAAGTTGCCGATTGCGGGCGATTCTCTGTCTAGCTACAAAAAAGTTAATGCGGGCTACTAACCTTAATTAACCTAACGCCCCGGCAATTTTTTATACCGCGTGTTATGCCCAGTTCATCTAATCCGTCCGCTAAAAATAAAATCCGCCGTTAAACTCCAATCTTGTCTTGGTTAATTTTCTCAGATTAAATCCAAAATTTCAAATCCTTTATTGTCTAATCGTGAAGATTTATTGTCTGCTTGTTAATAATCATGGCATTTAATCGGAACCGAAAAAGCTTGTTGTCTTAAATCCAGATTCATCATAATCGCCCTCTATAGCGGACAGCTTAAAGAAACCTTTAGGTTTTAAAATCTACAGGCTATGCGGTTTTAATATTTTCTGTTCTATATAAGTTCTTAAATCTTATTAATTAAAAAATCATTCAAGTCTTCTTTTAAATCCATTGCTTAAAATTTGTCTTGAATTAATATTGATTCTTTCTTATTTTTTTCTATTCCAACTAATTATTTTCCGTCAAATTCGTCCTCCTCGAATTGGGCATAACGGTTGAGGCTATATGCAGTAAGGGATTGCGGGCTACTTACCTGTCCACCGACACGAAATTTTATGCGGGGCAGAATGCTTGAATTACCACTGAAACCCTTATTGCATATAGCCTTTGTTAGCGTTTCGTTGTTTTGTTTTTCCGTCCAGTTGTTCATCGTTGTTTGTGTCGTGGTGCGTTGGAGAAGGCAAGCTCTTTGGCAGGTTTTGGCTGTGTGTGAGCCTGTGCGACCTGCCAATGTGCTTGACTTTGCGGTGGCAATTAGATTGAAATTCCTTTTATCATATTATACTCTGTCGAGGAATTGCCGTATTGTGCTTTTACATACGATTTAATTCTTTGAACTCTGTCTTTAAGGTCTGTGTATTGTGTTTGTCGGGTTGCACGAGTTGTTTTTAATGGCTGTATCTTTTGGATTACTGCATTGTTTAGCGTTGTCAATTGGGTTGCTGTTGTTTGAAGTGTAACAACTTTTATTGTATTATTAGTTGGTGCATACCCTACAAATTGCGAAAGTGTGTTGATTATGTCGTTGAATGATTGGGTGATTGAACCATAAGAACGCTCGGATTGACTAATTGCGGCTGCTTGTTCTTGCTTTGTTGGGTCAACTGGTGCTTTTGTAAGTTTTGTTGCTCTCATTTTTTTGATGATTGCATTGACTGTTGTTGCTTCGGTTGATTTCTTGCCGTATTGTGCGTCAACCGCTCCTTTTATTGGAGATAATAATTTATCAACGGAGCCAGTTCGTTTTGAAAATGCGGCTTGTCGGTTATCTACTGCTACTTTGTAGTTTTCTTGTTGGCTTGCTTCGGTTGCGTTGGTTGCAATTAGTGAACTGATAAGAGTTGTCATACTTGCAACTGTTTCTTGTGTGCGTGGTGGCACATAACCTACGAAGCCAGTAATGTAGGTTACAAGGTCTTGAGCATTACGCAATTTTGCTCCAAATGTGGTTTCTGATGTTGATGCCATAGTTTTTAATCTTTAAATTGTTTATAAAAATACGATTGTTGATTATTAAACTCAAAGATAGTAAAATTATTGTTTGATTGTGCTAATATATTTATAAATTGTGTGATATTTAAAGCGAATTGTTCATTATTGAAACCTATTTGTTCATTTTAAAATATGGATTGTGTGCTTTTTAAAATAGATTGTTCTTTATTGTGCATTAATTGTGTAAGGTGCAAATGCAATCGTGTTTTATTTTAATTTCTTCTTTTCTTTTGCTGGTGGCAAAAAGTTTTCGCCAGTAACTACTTTTTTTCCTGTTTGCTCTTCTAATTTTAATCGAGCATCTTTTGCGATTTTACCACCTTTTTTGCTGGCTTTTGCATTTTCGATTATTCCTTTTGCTTCTTTGGTTTCGGCTATTTGTCGGGTTGAGAGTTCGGCAAGGGCTGTGAAAATTAGTTCGGCTTCGCTCATGTGGTCGCGTAGATTTTGGCTCTTTAATCCTTTTAAATCTTTATGTTTTTTAACGGTTAATCCTGTCCATTCTTGATGTATGATGTTTGTGAGTAGTGCAAATTCGTCTGATTTTTCAACTCCGCTTTCTTTCCAATAATCGGTTAATTTATTGCGTGTTTCTTGCCCTGTCATTCGTTGCTGAATCCATTTTTCGCTGCGACCTATTTTTTGCCAGTTTTCTCTTGCCCTATCAATGCTTTGGCTTGGGTCGGATATTTCCTGCATTCTTTCGTAGCCAACTTTTGCTAACCATTGCTTGAATGGCTCTGCTTTTGGCGAAGGTATGGATTGTATGATGCGGAGTAATGTTTGTGTATCGGCAACATCGGTTTCACGCATTTTTCCGTCTTCGGCTTGCATTTTCAACTGTCCCAAAAATTGGGACAGTTCACTGCCTTCTGCTTGTAGTTTGGTTTTTAAAGCACTCCAATATTTTCGAGGACGAGGACTATCGGTAAGAATTTCTATAACATCTATAATGCTGAAATACCAAATTTCTTTTTCTGTATCGTAGTGACTACGCACTTTCTTGCTTTCGAATAATTTTATACTGCTCATAAATGAAATGTTTTAGCAAAAATACAAAAATAAAACTGACAAGGATGTTTACTCCCTGCCAGTTTTAATTATATGTTATTTACCGTAATCTGCTATTGTTGCACGGTGCATTTATTTACTTCTTCATCAAGCCTTCAACCATTTTCTTTAACTCATCTATTTGTTTTTGTTGAGCATCGATGTTTGCTTGCTGTTTTTCATTTTTGGCATTGAGTTCTTTTATGGCTTCTACTAATACAGAAGTCATCGCAGCATAATTTACCGATTTATAACTATCG
>JAIFLP010000004.1 GCA_020049015.1 Bacteroidota bacterium
CTTGCAGCATCGTATCAAACTAAATCAAGAATACAAATACATCCTAATTATTATCTTATTCCTGAGAAGGATAAAGCGAATATGGGATTTTATTTATTTAATATTTATACGCAGAAGATATTTTATTATGAAGGAAGTATTTTTACTTCGTTTTCATCAACGGATAATGACTATGTTTTTTTTCTGAACAAGAACAATGAAATGAATTCTATACGATTGGAAGAAGAGAATAGTGAATTAAAATCATTTAATCTTAACGCTAAATTTGAAAAAAATGATGATAGTTTTACAATTGATAACGACAAATTAGCTTCAGGATCTCTAGGAATTAAGAAGGAGATCCCTTTTTCATATGCAATTGAAAACAATATTCCAATTAAAATATCGCTTAGGTCGGTTCATATAAATAATAGTAAGTTGACTCTAGATGTCCAAATTGTTGATAGTGCGGGAAATTATTATTATGGTGCGGCAAATGAAAAATACAGCAGCTATTTTTGCAATCCATTAATTCGATCCAATCAGGGGTCTTATCAAAGTATTAAAGATTTCTCGATGTTTGAATATCCTTTTTCTGATTCAGTTGCTTCTTCTATAGCTTTAGTTCTTGATCACAGTGGTTCTTTAGGAGATAAAAAAGCAATTGAACTGCAAGACGGAACGATACAATTAATTAATACAAAGCGTTTGTCTGATTTGCTTTCAATAGTTAAATTTGATCATTTTGTAGGAATAGAATCGATGGCTGAAAAAAGTTCTGTTACGTTGCGCAGTCGGTTTAAAAAAGAAGGGCTTATTTCATATGGAGGGAGCACAGCCATACTTGATGCAATACATGCAGGAATGTATACTTTATCGTTAGAGAATGATGTATGGAGAAAGGTAGTAATTCTTTTTACGGATGGTTATGAGAATGCATCCACTATTTCTATTTTTGAACTAGTGAAAAAAGCGAAAGAAGAAAATATACAAATATTTACCATAGGATATGGTTATGAGATTGATGAAGTATACCTTACAAAAATAGCTTCATTAACGGGGGGCAAGTTTTACAGAAGTATTGATCCTAATGATATTCCTACTATTCTTTCTGATGTTTATTCGCAGGTAAATCATTTCTATAATACTGAGATTCCGCTTCCGGGTGATGGAAAGCATGAAATTGTGTTTAATTTTTGTCCGCCAAGTGCAACCAAGCAAAGTTTTAAAATTACTTTTGACAACACTGCAGATGTTAATCAAGTGTTGCGAAATCAATCAATAAATTATTATACTGAAGAAACTGTTGAGGCCAATAAGATTATAGTGAAAAAGTTGGAGAGTCCTAAGATCAATTTTGAGAATCCTATTATTCAAAGAAAATCGCTTCCGTCTATTGCTAATAGCGATAAAACTTTTATACAAACAGCATTTGATTCCATCCGATTTCCCGATATAAAATTTGTATTCGATAAGATTGATATAGTGCCAGGTACCGATGACGGTATTGATAAAATTGTTGCATTTCTCAATCAATATCCGCACATCCGAATATTGATATCAGGTCATACCGATCAAATTGGAAACGATTTGTATAATAAAGATTTATCTTCAAGAAGAGCTCTTGCTATAAAGGTGTACATGGTTAAAATGGGGATACAATCTTATCGAATTGAAACGGAAGGGTTTGGTTCTCATGTTCCTATGACGGAAGGTGCGACAGATGACGGTCGACAGAAAAATCGTAGGGTTGAATTTAAAATAATTGATTAGATAGCGTAATTTTTACGTTAACTTGTCTATATTTGTAAAAACTAATCAAAAAGGTATGAGAAAAATAATTATTTTTATGTTCGTTGTTTTCACGTTGATTTCTTGTAGTGGAGAATTTGGCGATGAAAATTATAAATGGAGCGAGGCAGAAAATGCCGTGATAGTTACTGGGGATAAGCTTTCTATTGAAGTTAAGTTTCTGAGATCGGATTTATTATCGGTAAAATACAAAGACGAGAGAGCTTTAATAGAGGATACTTTTCCCATCATGATTTTTAAGCCCTTAGATGTAGCTTATCGCATTAAAGAAAGAAAAGAGCAATTGGAAATTGTATCTGATGATTTGCGCTTGGTATTTAGTAAAAGTCCTTTATCTTTTCGGGTTTATGATAAAAATGACAAGCTGTTGATTTCACAATCTGCAATTGCTTATGAAATGATTGGCGATTCGACCCGAATGTCATTTAAAGTTCAGGCTGGCGACAGGTTTTTTGGAATGGGACAAAAGAGCATTGATGTTGATAGAAAAGGCTATTCATTTGATACCAAAAATATTCATATTGGTGGTTATACCAAGCCGTATGCGACCCAACAGGTAAATACCACTTATATCTATTCTCCACTTGGTTATGGTTTGTTATTCAATACTATTTATCCTGGTTATTTCGATTTGGCAAAATCTGATTCAACGGCATGGTCTTTTCAAACCGGTGGTGGTTTGTATCATTTTATAGTTACAAGTGGAAGTGATTTGCAAGACCTTCAAAAAGACTATTATGATTTGACAGGCTATCCGCCCATGCCGCCTAAGTGGGCTATGGGATTATTACAAAGTAAATGTGCATACGAAACCGATACACAAGTTTATAGGATCGTAAATACATTTTTAGAAAAAAAACTGCCTATAGATGCCATCATATTAGATGCGTATTGGTTTGGTGGTTATAAGCCGGGTTTTCCAAAGAAGATGGGCGATTTTAAATGGCTGAAGCAAAATTTTCCTGATCATAAAAAGTATCTTGATTCGCTTCAATCTGTTGGTATTAATACCATTTTAATTAACGAGCCATATATTAATAATACAGCCGATAATTTTAATTTTTTAAAGGAAAAGAAATGGTTGGTTTGCAAAAAAGGAGATTCTATTCCCCACGTTTTTTCGCCATTTTGGGCCGGTGATGCAGCATTATTTGATGTTACCAACCCGGAAGCCAGAGATTGGTTGTGGTTGCAATTTAAGCCCTTGATCGCTGATGGAGTAAATGGCTTATGGCTTGATTTAACCGAGCCTGAACATCCTGTTCCTGGTGGTGATTTTTATTTGGGCTCTGATTTTAAAGTACACAACCTGTATAATTTTCTTGTTTCGCAATTGATTGCAGAGGGCTATGAAAAAGACTTTCCACAAAAGCGTGTTTTTAATCTTACCCGTGCTGGATATACTGGTATGCAGCGCTTTGGTGCGATAAATTGGTCCGGAGATGCTTCAAAAACTTGGAATGCATTTAAACTACAAGTTCCTATGCTTATTGGAAGTGCAATGTCGGGTATGCCGCATTATTCATCAGATATAGGAGGTTTTACAAATGCTCATGATAGGCGTGATGGTATGACCATTTTTACCAATTATGATGGAAAGGGTGTGCTAACAACGCCAGAACTGTTTGTACGTTGGTATCAGTTTGGCGTCTTTTCGCCCATGTTGCGTCCTCATAGTGGTGAAGAACAATACTGTGAGCCTTTTGCACACGGTGCAGAGGCGGAAAAAATTACTTCTGACTTATTGCGATGGAGGTATCGTATGATTCCTTATATTTATACTTATGCGTATAAAACATCTACACAAGCCGAGCAACTTATTAAAGCTTTGTTTGAAGTCTATGATGATGAAGCTTGTAAAAACATTTATGATCAGTATCTGTTTGGAGAGTTTTTAGTAGCGCCGGTGCTTGAAGAAGGTGCAAGGACAAGGAAGCTTTACTTGCCTGATCTAAATGGTAAAAAATGGTTGTCGTTTTGGAATCCAGCTGAATCATATCAGGGTGGTCAGTTTATTGAAATCAATGTTGATTTGACTTCAATTCCTGTATTTGTTCCCCAAGGTTCAATATTGCCTTTGGCCATGCCTAGTCAAAATACATCGAGCATGAAAGATGATACAATGGAAATTAGGATTTTTGCTGGTGTAAATGCTGCATTTGAATTGTATGAAGATGATGGCAACTCAAATAACTACAGAAAAGGCGATTTTTGGCTGCATCAATTTAAATATGAGCAAAATAGTTCCATAGTTAAACTTGATGTAGATGGTCGGAATTCAAAAGAAATGAACAAACCCGAGAGAGTCTTTATTGTTAAAATTTTGGGACTTGCGACTTTGCCTCAGAAGTTTATATTCAATAAAAAGGAAGTAAAGGGACAAATGGACTCAAATGGTATTTACACTGCAACTGTAAGGTATTGATTTAGAAAAATTAAATGGCGGTGATAATTTTATACCATAATTTGAAAAAAAACTACCACGGGAATTTGTTTAGTTATAATACCTTTGTATCATATTATAAAAGCTAGTCCTAGTTTGTATAGTAGTTAGTATAGTTAGTAGGTTAATAGGTAAAAGTAAGGAGTCCGCCTGGGCTCCTTACTCATTTATATCCTTAAGCGATTTGGTTTATTTGATGGATATGTTTATGGTGTTTTGAATTCTGATTTTTGCTTCTTCTAAAGTGGTTAAGCGTTTTCCCATATAAGTGTAATTTTCTATTACGGATCAAGTTGAAAAGTTGTGGATTTGAATATATAAAATTTATTTTATTGATTGTAAATATTCTATTGGTGTACAACCAACTTGCTTTTTAAATTCAGTATAAAAACTTGAACGTGAACCAAAGCCGCATTCCAGAGCAAAAAAATCCAGTTTCATAAAAAAATCTTTTTCTTCTGTTAATCGTTTTTTAGCATAATCAATTCTGCATGTATTAATAAATTTAGGAAATGACATGTTATGTTGGGTTTTAATGCATGATGATATTTTATAAATAGGAATTTTTACTTCTTTTGAAAATGATACAATTGATGCTGATGGATTTTTGAAAAATTCTTTATGTTCAATTGCACTTGTAATTTTAGTGCAAATTGCATCATATTTATTTTGATTTAGTATTGGTGTAATACGACTAACGTTTTTTTGCTTGTTGGTAAATGTTAAATCTTTAGAGCTTTGGAAATAAAGGAGATAATACACACTGCTAAATATAAATAGCAACATAAACATATCAACTCTATGAATAACAGTAACATTTTTAAGTATTATTACAAGAATAATTACACTTATTCCAACAATTATTTGAATATACATTAACCATGTAAAAATATGAAGTCTTTTGGTTGATTCTATACCTAATGAATTTGTGTTTTTCAGGAAAACATTAATTCGATAAATTATTAAAATCATATAAAAAAGCTGCGAAGCCATGCCAATAGAATAAAGCCAGTTATCTTGTAATACGCCACAATATTTCACTGTAAGTGTGAATTTTTGTAGTTCTGGGCTTAAAGTATTAAAATAAACAACAAAAATAAACCCAGGTAAGGCTGGTAAAATGCTTATTCCATTAATAGGTGATAATAGTGGTCTGTGATATAATAAATTCATTATGTATATGTATAACAATGGCATAACTAAATAAAAAACCATTGCGTCGGTATACGTTAAAAAAAGAATGCTTTTATAAAACGGAAAAGAATGAAGCATTAAAACCAACTGAGCATAAGCAATTATGCAAATGGTAATAATTAAAACTCTGTTTCTATCTTTATTACCTTCAAGTTTTCTGAAAAACGAAGAAAATCCTAGAATTAGGATGCAAATTGTAGATAGAATTTCAATAATTGTAACCATTAATTAATCATTTGTATAACAAATATAAGGTTTTTTTTATAAATCAATACTGTTTTTTTATAGTTGTTAATATGTTGTTAATAAAAAGGATAGTTGTTCAAAAAAACGCAATTTGATATTATAATACTTTATTTATGATTTTTCTTTTATTTATAATATTTACAATCTATAATACTCCCCAAAATTCAGACCACTGGTTAAGGTTAAAAAAATAAATTAAATTTACCAGTATT
>JAIFLP010000094.1 GCA_020049015.1 Bacteroidota bacterium
TGCAATGCCCGAAAATCCAAAATATCCAACAGTAAATAAAATGAAAAATAATAACAAACTACCTTTTATGCTGATGTCAAAATACAACCAGGCAAATAATATCAGCAAAGATGATTCAATTATTGCTAGTATATAACGTGAAATATATTGCGAAATTATAAACTGCGCTTTCGACATAGGCGTAGCAACCATTCTGCGCAATAATTTTTTCGATCTTAACTCAATTAAATTATACGATATTCCCCACAAGCACGAATTCATTAATCCTAATGCCAACAATCCAGGTATCAAAAAATCAATGTACCTCGATCCTTTTTGCGTTATGGTGCTAACAAAACTGCTTTCCTTTCCTTTCAATCCATTTTCTATCAAATCAGCTAAACTAAGATATATCATGCGGGCATCTGGACTATTTGGATCAAAAATAAATTCTATTTTTCCATCCTTCTCTTTTAATATTACTGATATCACATTCTTTTGTTGCAGCTTATTTGCTTCGGTACTGTCTGTTTCAATAATGGTATAACTAACCGGCATGCCATCTCCCGACTTATATTCGAAAAGATACTCGTTTCCTTTTTGCTTTGCTTGACTCCGTATCTGCTCAAATTGCAAATTTTTATTTTGATCTCCATTAATATAGGCTACTTTATAGGCTAATTGTTTCTCGCCCGAGAATGCAATTCCCAATACCCATGCCATTAATACAGGAAAACCTATAGACCAAAATAAAATACCAGGCTCTCTTAAAAACTCCCTGATATTTACCAATATCAATTCTATAATTGCTTTTTTATATTGCATATTCTTAGTTTTATTCACTTAAATGTCTTCCTGTTATAGAAATAAAAAGATCGTCTAGTGTTCTCTTTCTCGATTCAATCCCTTTTAATTCTAAATTTTGTTGTTGCATCGATTTAAAAAAATCAGGTAAAAATTGTACAGCATCTTCTACTATAATTCTGCCTTTGTTATTCTCCGCATCGTAATCACTGCTTATAATTCCTTTTATTCCTTCTATTGTGGGTTTTTTACATTGTATCCCCAAACTATAATCAATGATTTCACCGGTGGCGTACTCTTTTAATAGTTTATCTAACGACGATTCAGCCAAAATCTTTCCTTTATCCATTATAATTATTCGCTCACACAAACTTTCTGCTTCTTCCATGTAATGCGTTGTTAAAACCATACTGGTATTATGAAATTGCTTTAAGTCTCTTAAGACCTCCCATATTTCCCTTCTTGCAGTAGGATCCAAACCTGTTGTGGGTTCGTCTAATAAAAGGATTTCCGGCTTATTTAACAACGATATTCCTAAAGATAGACGCTGACGCTGCCCACCAGATAAATTTACCACATAAGATTTTTGCTTCTGTTCTAAATTTATTATTTCTAATACTTCATCAACCCTTGCTTTTTCTAATTTATAAAAGCTAGAAAATAGTTCCAAAGTTTCTTTTACCGTAAGTTTGTCTATAAATCTTGTTTCTTGTAGCGATAATCCTATTAAATGGTGCAATTCTTCCTTATGCTCTTTCCAACGCATGCCTTTTATTCTTATCTCACCTGAATCGGGTTGGGTAATCCCTTCTATCATTTCCATGGTCGTAGTTTTGCCCGCTCCATTTGGTCCCAATAAGGCCGTAAACTGACCTTTATATATCTTTAAACTGATATTGTCAACCGCCTTTACTTCTTTATAGTACTTTTTTAGTCCTTCTATTTCTATTATCGTTTCTTTTTCTATCATATCATTTTATTCTACTCTGCTAAATTAACAAATTACTATCTTAAGTGTTCTGTATTCATTATTAATTTATTTATCATAATTTTTATGCCATTAAGTACTAAAGAAAAAGTTTTTGTAAAAGACATTAAGTCAATCATTAAAGATATTAAGCCTGAATTGGTTTTCGATAAGGTGTATACTTATGGTTTGCCTGAAGAGTTACGTGATGGGGTACTTATGCTATTTAATGATATTTGGGGTAAAGAGGATGTTTTTGTTCTTCTTTCTGATATTCCATTAGCCGACAAATATACATATCAGGAAAAAATAGATTTTGTTTCCAAAATGTCAGGCGATGAAATTGTGCTTCACAAGAAAGTAAAGATTATACACGATTGCGAAAAAGAAATGGTTACCAGCGAAGCATATTTAGGTTATGTAAACCGACAATTGATGATACTCATGTTAATGGTATCTAAAGAACAATTGCTTGCTTAGTTACTAATAGGCTTGGCAAAGGCTAGTATATCTTTTCCGCTAATTTCTTTATCACACAGAATTATAAGTCGTTCTATAACGTTTCTGAACTCTCTAATATTACCCGTCCAGTTTATTTTCTGTAATTCTGCGATCGCTTCTTCTTTTATAATTTTTTCCTGCATACCATATTCATTGCATATTATGCCAGCAAAGTGATTAGCTAATAGGGGAATATCTTCTATTCTTTCATTCAGCGAGGGTACTTGCAATAATATAACACTTAATCTGTGGTACAAATCTTCACGAAAATTCGCAGATTCAATTTCCTTTTTTAAATCTTTATTTGTTGCGGCAATTATTCTTACATCAACTTTTATTTCTTTATCACCGCCTACTCTGGTGATCTTGCTTTCTTGCAAAGCCCTTAATACCTTAGCCTGAGCCGAAAGACTCATATCTCCTATTTCATCTAAAAACAAGGTTCCATTTTGTGCCAATTCAAATTTTCCTTTTCGGTCTTTTATAGCTGATGTAAAAGCTCCTTTTTCATGACCAAATAATTCACTTTCTATTAATTCTGACGGTATCGCCGCACAATTCACTTCAATAAATGGTCCAGAAGATCGCAAACTTCTATCATGAATTCTTTTTGCTATTAATTCTTTCCCTGTACCATTATATCCAGTAATCAAAACCCTTGCATCTGTTGGAGCTATCCTATCGGTCATCTCCAATAAGGTTTTAATAACTTTTGATTCCCCAATAATTTCATTCGACTTGTTTACTCTCTTGCGCAGTACTTTCGTTTCATTTAATAAGTTCGACTTATCTGTGGCATTTCTAATGGTTATCAAAAGACGGTTCAAATCCAATGGCTTTTCAATAAAATCAAAAGCCCCCTTTTTTATGGCTTCTACCGCAGTATCAATATTTCCATGACCCGAAATCATTACTACCGGCGTTTCATTAGTCTGTGCAAATATCTTTTCCAAAACTTCCATACCATCCATCTGGGGCATCTTGATGTCGCACAATACCAAATCATATTCCCCTTTGTTGAATTTATCTAAGCCTTCTAATCCATCTACTGCAACATCTACCGTATGTTTCTCATATTCTAATACGTCTTTTAATGTATTTCTAATACTCTTTTCATCGTCTATTACCAATATGTGCGCCATAACTATTTTTTAAATTTCTTTTATATCAACTAGCTCGTACATAAAGCCTTCTTTTAATGAATAATCAGATTGAATAATTCTTTTTATCTTCAAACGATTAATTATAAAATGAATAAATACACTTGCAGGTACTATCATCTCTGCCCTCGATATTTCAAGTCCGGCCATTGATAATCTTTCTTCCAATGTCGATTTTAATAGTCGAGTATGAATCTCTTCGTATTTATCAAGTTTTATTTCTCTATATTTTCCTGTTTTTAACGATACTATCGATTCCGGATAACGTTCTTGTATCAACATACTTAAAGTCTCAAACGAACCTGCAGCTCCTATTAATACATCAATTTTTTCTTTATCGGTGGCTTTAAATAAATGAGCTAATTCTTCTTCAAAATATTGATCTAACTCTTTTATTTCTTCTTCTTTTATAGGATTTGATAACTCAAATTTACTTATAATGCGGGCTATTCCGATAGGAAAACTTTCTTTCCAAAATATGCTATCTTTGTCCCCAATTATAAATTCATTACTGCCGCCACCTATATCTAAAATTATTCGCTTCTCATCTGTCAAACAGCCCGATGCTTTAATCCCTTTGTATATTAATTCTGCTTCCCTGTTACCATCTATAATATTGATATCAAATCCGTATTTTTCATTGATGTATTTCTTGAATTCATTGCCGTTCTCAGCACTCCTAATGGCAGAAGTTCCAAATGTAAATACTTCTTTTACTCCAAATTTATTTATGGTTTCCTTATGTTTTGCCAATGCTGCAGACGCTCTTCCTATAGCTTCACATACAATATAGTTCTTTGAAATTCCTCCTTTACCTAATTTTACAGCCAATTTGCTCTCATGCAGGATGGTAAATTCTCCCGCACCATCCTTTTCTGCTACCAATAAATTAAATGTATTGGTACCCAAATCTAATATTGCTGTCCTCATATTATTTATTCTATCTTATCGGGATCAAAAACATATAACATCCCTGTATACACGCGCCCATCTGATTTTTTTTGATTTTTGCTACTTTGAGAATCTTTGAGCCTGATAAATTCACTCCCTTTCATAGTCCAGCCTGTAGCTTCTATAATAAAATAATAAACTCCTTGTCCGGCTAGCACATCAGTGCCCTGAACCTTTCCATCCCATCCTGGCCAATCTAAATTTACTGAACCGTCATATTCATATACTTTTTTGCCAAATTTTGAAAAAATAACAATCCTGAATTCTTTCAATGAGGTGATTTCAAAATGAAAGCGATTGAACCCATTGTTTATAAAAACATTCGGAATCTGCGGATTGTCTTCCGCTTGCTCAGGACTTTTGCTGGCTATTGATGATGGATATACTTCTATAGAATATTCACCATCTGGTGCTTTGAATTCAAAAAAATTAAACGTATCAGGTTTACATAAACTTTCTGCAGCTACCAAGCGAATCTTATATCTTCTGGGAAGGAAAAAAGTATATTCAACAGTGTCTTCTATAAGCATACTGGTGTCTTTAATTGGAGGATTGATGCTGATAACAGAATCAGAAAATGTCCATAAATATTTAACTCCGTTTTTTGATTCGTTAATGAATCTTATCTTTAATGGAGCTTCACCCTTAGGTTTCGATGCATCAAAGCTTGCTTGGTCACTTTCCATTGAAAATTTTGGTATGGCAACTGTGCTTTCAAATAGTGTTTGTTCACTTTTTTTTAATCCAAATTTATCAGTTACTTCTAAAGTGTAGCTTGTGTTTTCTGCTGGAATAAAGGGTGTTTTGTCATCTACATACCTTTTAATATCCCAAACAAGTCGGTTTCCCTCTGGCATTAAATATGTGGGGCTACTGGTCCATACGGCGGTAAACTGATTATCTAAAAATAATTTTGCACCTGATTGTATATCGTAGTAATATAGCGTGTCATATATAGCCAATCTACCTAATTTCTTGTTAAATAACGAGGTGTTTTGCCTAACATTATTAGGTATGGTTTCTTTATTATAAATATCGCCTCTAAGTATCAATGATTCGCAACTCCTGAATTCGTGATCTAAAAATATATTCCAATCATTTTTCCCGCACCAGAATCTGATACTGGTATCTAACCCATTAGTATCTTTTATATTTAGTAAATAACCTCCTAAATCAATACTATCAAGTGCTGAATTAGAAACCGATTTTTCATCCTTTTTTAGAATATCAAATGATGATGTGTTGGTATTATACTGATACCAAGTAAAATCACCTGTTCCACTTGTTGGATGCTGAACTGTAGCTTTTTTTAATTCTATAGCTTTAGTTGCATAATACACAAAATACGGGTCTTTTATTTCCTTAGCTGTTGTATAAGCTACCGTATCAACAAAATCGGGAACTGGTTGCATTGAAATTTGAGCTTTTAAGCCCGCAATAAATATGAATGAAAATAAGATAGTATAAAATTGCTGCATATTTATGTTACTTCTTTTATTC
>JAIFLP010000149.1 GCA_020049015.1 Bacteroidota bacterium
TTGAATTTCTTTGCTATAGAAATTATTTTTCCCGTATCTTCATTAACAAATACTCCTGTTTTAGTTATATGATTGGGAATATCTGAATATTTTTCTGATAAATCGGGATTAATATACCGTGGTGATTTAGAATAAAAAATAAAGCCTAAATAGTCAGGTTGCAACAGAATTAGCTCCTGAATATTTTCTAGATCTCTCATTCCGCATACTTTTATTTTTATTTGTTTGACCATTATTGAAGTTGATTTGCAAATTCAAGAAAGGCTAAGCCTGGATTTTCTTCTTTCATGAAATGTTCACCCATTAGGAAACCATCAAAACCCTCATTTTTTAACATTATAATATCTTCAGCTTTTGATAAGCCGCTCTCAGAAATAAATACATAATCGTCTTCAAAATGTTTGCGCATATCAATGGAATGTTGCAATGATACTTCAAAAGTTTTTAAATTTCGATTGTTTATTCCTACCATATGCACATAAGGATTTACATGTTGCAGTTCATCTTCTCCATGCAATTCGAGTAGCACTTCAAGACCTAACGTATTGGCAAATTTTGAAAGTTCAAGCGTTTCATTTGTCGTTAAGCAGGAGGCTATTAATAATATGGCATCGGCACCTATTGCTTTGGCTTCAATAATTTGGTATTCTTCAACTACAAATTCTTTTCGTAGAATAGGAATGTGATTGGCTGCACGGGCAGCTATCAAGTCTTTTGAACTTCCGCCAAAAAATTCTTCATCGGTTAAAACAGATAATCCGGCAGCTCCTGCCATTTCATAGGAAGTGGTTACCATTTTTATGTCTGCCTTATCATTGATGATTCCTTTAGAGGGAGATTTTCTTTTGAATTCGGCGATAATAGGTAGTTTGTAAGGGTTTAGCAAACTATCCATTAATGAGAGCGTGCGGCGTTCAAATGCACATGTTTTTTCTAATATGGAAACAGGTATCAATTCTTTTTGCCTGCTTACTTCTTTTCTTTTATGGACAATTATTTTTTCTAGGATATCCATTTTATTTGCTATTATTAATTTCTATTAGTTTTTTGAGTGCCTGAAGAGCTTGCCCGCTCTCAATTGATTCTTTTGCTTTTTCTATAGCTGCAGAAAGATCAGAATTTTTATCCATACATTGTATAGCCAGCGCTGAATTGGCAATTACCACCGCTTTTTGCGCGGGACTGGCTGAATTGTTTAGCACTGAAAGGAAAATTGATTTTGATTCTTCAATATTTTTTCCTCCGTGCAGGTCTTTTTGATGTAAGTAATTCGATTTAAAATCTTTTGGCTTTAAAACATTTTCTCCCTCATTTTTTATTACTGTAATATCAGCAGTTAAGGATACTTCATCATATCCATCACGACTATGAACAATAACGAAATTTTTATCACCCTGTTGGTATAAGTAATTATACAAGCGCGCCAGTTCCTGTGAGTAAACCCCTACCATTTGATTTTTTGGAAAGCTTGGATTTACCATTGGCCCTAGCATATTGAAGAATGTTTTTACACCCAACTCTTTTCTCACTGGTGCTACATTTTTCATGGCCGGATTGAATAAAGGTGCGTGTAAAAAACAAACGTTTGACTTGTCAATTTCATTCTTTAATTGTGATGGATCTTGTGTAAAAGTATAGCCTAAGCTTTCCATTACATTGGATGAACCACAGGAAGAAGAAACTGCATAATTCCCATGCTTTGCTACTTTGTAGCCAGCACCGGCAACTACAAAAACTGAGAGGGTTGATATATTGAAAGTATCTTTACCGTCTCCGCCAGTACCGCACATATCAATAGTATTGAAATCGGAGAGATCTACCCGGATACATAAATCCAATAGAGCATCTCTGAATCCAGAAAGTTCATCTACGGTTATCCCCCGCATTAAAAACACACTGATGAAAGAAGCGATTTGTGAATTATTGTATTCACCTTTGGCAATATTGGTTAAAATACGACCCGCTTCATTTCTTTCAAGAGTTTTTTGATGGTACAGATAGTTAAGTATTTCTTTCATTACATTTTATTTATGATATAACCAATTCGCAATTATTTTTTCACCTTCGGGTGTAAGTACTGATTCAGGATGGAATTGTACAGCACGAAGGTCGTATTCTTTGTGTCGTACCGCCATAATTTTATTTTCATAATCTTTAGCGATAATATCTAAACAATCGGGAAAATTTTGATATGAAACTACCCAAGAATGATATCTGCCGCCAGAAAAATCATTTGGCACATCTTTGAATAGATAATCTTCTTTTATTATGCTTATTGGTGTTGCAACGCCATGAAAAACATGACTAAGATTTTCTAGTTTTCCGCCAAATGCTTCTGCAATGGCTTGTTGCCCTAAACACACACCAAAAATACTTTTTGTTGCAGCATAAGTTTTTATAAGTTCAAGCAAAATTCCAGACTCATTGGGTAAGCCAGGGCCAGGGGACAATACAATTTTAGAATAATCATTTATTTTTTCCAATGCTATTTCATTGTTTCTATAAACGTCTACGCGCGATCCTGTAATTTTTTCAATACAATGAACCAAATTGTATGTGAAAGAATCGTAATTATCAAATACTAGTATTTTTTCCATAATTTATTACATTAATTGTTGGGCAGCTATAATTGCTTTGCGCAGTGCTTCCAGTTTATTGTTTACTTCATGAAGCTCTTTTTCTTCCACTGAATTAGCTACTATTCCCGCACCCGCCTGAAAATATAGCTTGTTTCCTTTGCTTAAAAAACTTCTAATAACTATGGCATGGTTAACATCTCCATTAAAGCCAAAATATCCTATGCAACCACCATAATGATTCCGTCGTTTATTTTCAAATGAGTCTATTAATTGCATGGCTTTGTATTTTGGTGCACCCGATAAAGTTCCTGCCGGAAAAGAATCAGCCATTACTTTAACAGGATTGTAGTTTTTGGGCAAATTTCCTGCTACTTTCGATACCATGTGTAATACATGAGAATAATATTGAATTTCTTTGTAGCGTTCTACTTTTACTTCAGTGGCATTTCGACTCAAATCATTGCGAGCCAAATCAACCAGCATAACATGTTCAGCATTTTCTTTTTTATCAGATGAAAGTTCTTCAGCCAGCAATTTATCCTGTTCGTCATCGCCGGTTCTTCTAAATGTACCTGCAATAGGGTAGATGTAAGCTTTCATTTTGCTAATTTCAATTTGTGCTTCGGGCGAGGAACCAAATAATTTGTAATCACCATAATCAAAATAAAATAAATAGGGTGAAGGGTTTATGGAGCGCAAACTCCTGTATACATTGAATTCATCTCCTGTAAAGGATTGAGAAAATTGACGCGACAATACTATTTGAAAAATATCTCCCCTAAATATATGTTCTTTCCCTTTTCGAACAATGGACATAAATTCTTCATCAGTAAAATTTGATTGTACTTCGCCCTTTGTTTTGAAAGGATATACCGTAACATTTCTATTGGAAAGCAATCCGGTAAATGATTTCATGCCCGACTCACCATTATTGATGATATTTTCAATTACTGTTAAACTGTTTTGAAAATGATTAATAGCAATTACATATTTATATAGGTGGTATCTTATCTCTGGTATTCTTTCGTCCTCCTGTTTTTCAGCATGAAAATCAATTTTTTCGAAGAACGGTATGGCATCGTAAGCTGAATAGCCAAATATTCCAGAAATTTTTACTTGCGATGCTGTTTCAGAATCATCGAACTGATGAAGAAAATCATTCAGACGGGCAGGAATAATTGATTTGTCATTAATTGTCTCAACACTTTCTTCTTTTCCTGGCAAGCTGATAGATAATTGATTGTTGTTACAAATGAATCCAGCAATGGGATGTACTCCTATGAATGAGTAGCTGTTTTTATTTCCATGGTAATCAGAGCTTTCCAGCATTACTGTATGAGGAAAAATGTCTCTAAGTTTCATGAAGATACTTACCGGTGTAATAATGTCGGCAAGAATTTCTTCGGTTTTGTGTGTTATTTTAAATGTTTCCATACTATAAAATTCAGAATTGATTAAAATAAAAAAAGCCAACTGTGAGGTTGGCTTTATATCTTATATATATACAAAGGGCTTATGCCTCACGTTTTGTGAAATCGCTACGCCACCACCAAATTGTATTTATTACTATCATATTAATATTGTATTGAATGCAAATATAAGAATCATTTTAAAAAAAACACACATTAGATTTCGTTTTTTTTAAAAAATTCTGTTTTTAATCGTATTAGCAAACTTATGCAATTCTGATTTTCTATTCATATCCACCTCTATATTATGAAGAATATTTTCAGCGTTTTGAAAATATTCCAAAAACTTAAGCTGTGTTATTTTTTCAATTTCCAATGCATTGTATATTCGGGTTACGGCCTGCACTTTTTCTTTAGCGTCAAAAATCTTAGTTTGTAACCAATAATCCAACTCTTTTTTTAGATCGCCTTGAGCAAGTTCCAGGGCTTTGATTAAAAGAAAGGTTTTCTTATTGGAAATGATATCTTTGCCTGTTTCTTTTCCCAGTTTCATTTCGTCTGCATAAACATCCAATAAATCGTCTTGTAATTGAAAGGCCAATCCAACATTGATGCCATATTCATACAATTGGTTTGCTTCCAAAATGCCGGCACCTCCGCAAAGAGCACCAATTTTTAAACATGCAGCCAGCAAAACCGAAGTTTTAAGTCTGATCATATTGATATATTCTTTCTCAGAAACAAGTGCGATGGATTCAAAATTCATGTCGTGTTGCTGCCCTTCGCATACTTCCAAGGCAGTTTGATTAAATAAATGAATTACATCGGTTAGTATTTCGGCTTTGCATTTTACTATGTATTGATAAGCCTTGATGCACATGGCATCGCCAGAAAGAATAGCGGTATTGTTATTCCATTTAATGTGAACCGTAGGTTGGTTTCTGCGTGTGTTGGCGTTGTCCATAATATCATCATGCAACAAGGTGAAATTATGAAATAGCTCCAAACCCAGAGCTGGCATAATAGCCGGACTTATGTCATCGGAGTATAGACTGCATGCCATGAGGGTAAGTACCGGACGAATTCTCTTGCCTCCAACCGATAAAATATACTCAATGGGATGGTATAATTCTAAGGGTTGTCGACTAAAATGGAGGTTTTGAAACTCTTTATCTATTATGGATTGCGCTTCGGGAATACTTAACATATTACATTTTTACGCAAATATTTGAAAAACAATTGAAACAAAAAAATTATTAGGATGGAATCCTAATAATTTTTAAAGGATGAATAATTATGTTGTAATGCTGAATAAATTCTCAATGGAATTCATTTTTTTTTCGTTTCTTTGCATGATTTTAAGTTTTTTTAATAGTTGGTCTTTAAATTGTTTATTATCACTATGGTACTTTTGCCAAATAACAAAAATTTCAACAATATGGGCAAATACATTTTAACATTCTTAGTTTTCGGTCTGATCCTTACCGGGAACTTAAAATCGCAGAAATCTTACGAAATTAAAGTAAACGTTAAGCCCTTTAAAGACACTATTTTGGTGTTAGGGCATCACTTTGGTTCTTCTATTTATCCCGATGATACTGCCAGGGTTGATAAAAATGGCAATGGCGTTTTTAAGAAAAATAAAGTCTTGCCTGGAGGTTTGTATATTGTCTATTTGCCCAACCGCACTTATTTTGACGTGATTATTGATAAAAACCAGCAATTCAGTATTGAGAATGATACTACTGACTTATTTAAGAATGCTCGTTTCAAGAATTCGCCTGATAATGATGAGTTTTATAAATATCAAATGTTTTTGGCAGGCAATAGGGATAAGATGAAGCAATTTGGAGAAATTAAGAAAAATTCGAAAACCCAAAAAACAAAAGACAGTATAAATGCCGAAATCAGAAAAATAGATGAGTCGGTGAAAGAATATGTAAAGCAATTGTCTGCTAGGGCTCCTGAATCATTTGTAGCCAAATTTGTAAAATCTACTCAAGAAATTGATGTTCCTGATGCGCCTAAGGATGCTAAAGGAAATATAATTGATTCTCTTTTTCAGTATAGGTATTATAAAGAAAATTATTTTGCAAACCTTGATCTGTCTGATCCTCGTTTAATAAGAACTCCAGCTGCTATTTATGAGCAAAAAGTGAAAACTTATATTGATAGGGTTATTCCTCAAATACCCGATTCTATTAACAAAGAAATTGATATGTTAATTTCTAAAGCCCGCACTTCAGACGATTTATTTCGATACATGCTGGTAACCCTATACAATCACTATGGACAAAGTCAAATTATGGGATTTGATGCAGTACATGTTCATATCATTGAAAAATACTATATCCCAGAGGCACATTGGGCTGATACTACTAGTATAAGCAAGCTGAAAGATTATGTTAAGCGCACCAAACCTTTGTTATTGGAAAAGAAGGCACCTGATGCTAAATTGATCAAAATAGATAAAGAGCATTTTATGGCTGCATCAAAAGACGAAGCATTAAAGAAAAACGTATATGTAGGATCTGAAATAACCATACATACATTAAAGGCTGAGTTTTTAGTTTTGATTTTTTGGGATCCAGATTGCGGGCATTGTAAAAAGAGTTTGCCTGAATTGTATGAAGTGTATAATAAATTGAAAGATTATCAAGTTGAGTTTTTATCAACATGTGTGGTTTTTGGAGAAGAAGGCAAAGTAAAATGGATCAACACCATAAATGAAAAAGGATATTATAACTGGATTAACGCATGGAATCCATATAGCTATCAGTATAAAGAAGATTATGACATTTCCAGTACTCCTCAAATATATATTTTAGATAAAGATAAGAAGATCATTGCAAAGAAAGTAGGCTCTGAGCAAATTGAGGAAATTGTTAAAACACTTAGTAAAAGAAAAAATGTTAAATAATATTTAAATGGCAAACGAAGTAGTAAAATTAATTTTGGAAGATGGGACTGAATACACCGGAAAGTCCTTTGGAAGCTTGCGTGCGGTTTCAGGTGAAGTTGTTTTTAATACCTCAATGACGGGTTATCCGGAGAGCTTAACAGATCCTTCTTATAAAGGACAGATTTTAACACTAACTTATCCTTTGATAGGAAACTATGGTGTTCCGGGTTCAGAAGAAAAGGATGGTATGCCTGCATTTTATGAATCATATGCCATACATATTTCAGGATTAATTGTATCTGATTACTCGTTTGATTATAGTCACTGGAATGCAAAAATGAGCTTAGACGAATGGTTAAAAAAGCATGATATTCCTGGTATTTATGGCATTGATACCCGCGCATTAACAAAACGTTTGCGTGAAAAGGGAACCATGTTGGGTAAGATTATTTGCGAAGGTAAAGATGTACCCATGTACGATCCTGGTAAAGAAAATTTGGTAGCACAAGTGAGTACCAAAGAGGTAAAAGTTTATGGAAACGGCAAGTATAAAATTACACTGATTGATTGCGGGGTTAAGTATAATATTATTCGAAACTTAATTGAACGTGATTGCACTGTTTCTTTAGTGCCTTGGGACTATGACTTTACTAATGATGAGTATGATGGTTTGTTTATTTCAAACGGACCTGGTGATCCCAAAATGTGTACCGCTACCATAAAGTATTTGGCTAAAGCCTACGAAAAGAATAAACCTGTATACGGTATTTGCCTTGGCAATCAGTTGATGGCATTAGCAGCAGGAGCTGATACTTATAAATTAAAATACGGACACAGAAGTCATAACCAACCAGTGATTCTAAAAGACACTGATAAAGCTTATGTAACTTCGCAGAACCATGGTTATGCTATAAATAACAATACATTGCCAAAAGATTGGGAGCCCTTATTTTTAAATTTAAACGACAATACCAATGAAGGTATTAAACATAAAACAAAGCCTTTCTTTTCATCTCAGTTTCATCCAGAAGCTTCAAGCGGTCCGGTTGATACAGAGTTTCTGTTCGATGATTTTTTAGGTAAAGTAAAAGAGTTAGCAAATAAAAAAGGATGAGAAAACTAGTTTGGAAGCTTTTAAATATGATGCATTTGGGTGGTGCGGTGCAACTTATGTTATACAGTGATCTAAGAGCGAATGGTTGGTTTTTAAGTTTCAGAACAAAGAAATCAGTTAATAAAGACGGTCAACCCATACCATGGATTACCTATCCTTGTATGCATTTTTTATCTGAAAGATTGAAGAACTCTTTTGAAGTTTTAGAGTATGGATCAGGTAATTCTACGCATTGGTTTTCCAAGCAGGTTAAAAGTGTTGTTTCAGTGGAACACAATCAATCATGGTTTGAAACCTGTTTAAGAAATAAGCCCGCAAATACAGAAATATATTATATTGCAGACGACAGTGAAAATAAGTACGCCCAATTTCCTGTTTCATTAGGTAAGAGGTATGATATTATTTTTATTGATGGGATTCAAAGAAACGAATGTATTCAAAATGCTCTTTTATTACTAAAAGAAGAATCGGTTATTGTTTTAGATAATTCTGAACAAGGTGATTATCAAAAAGGGAAAAAGTTGTTACAAGAGAGTAATTTCAGACGGATTGATTTTATCGGATTGACGCCAATAATCCCGCATACAAACCACACTACCATTTTTTACAGAAGCAATAATTGTTTAGATATTTAATATGGGAATTATTATCCGACAGGGATTCTATAATTCATTAATAACATACATTGGCGCTTTAATTGGAGCTGTTTCTACCATATTTATCTTACCTTACTGCTTTAGTCCTGAAACAATAGGATTGCTTCGTTTGCTCACCGAAGTGTCATTTATTTTCGCTTATATCTCAATCCTTGGTATTGCTGGTTCGATTAATAAATACTATCCCATTTTTAAAAACAAAGACAGTAATGATAATAACTTTTTCTGGTGGAGTTTATTGATACCTCTTGTAGGTTATGTTTTGTTGTTGTTCTTTGTATCCCTAAACAAAGATTGGGTAATTAGCATTTTTTCAGATCATGCACTCTTTTCAGAGTATTTTATTTTTGGAGTAATTTTAACTTTTTTCAATATCATACTAATAGTTTTTGAAGCACATTTTGTTACCCGATATAAGATAGAAACACCTAAGTTTCTGAAAGAGATTTTTTTAAGGTTAGCATTAATTTTTGTAACTTTTTTATTCTTCAAAGAATTTATTACCTTATATCAGTTTTTTGTAATCTACGTATTGGCTCATCTTATTGCAGTTCTTATAGCTGGTTATAGTTTTGGTAAAATTCAAAGCTATGCAATTAAGAAAGCTTCGCCCGATATTTTTAGCAAAGGTTTTGTGCGTGAGGCAATGA
The DNA here is from genome assembly GCA_020049015.1 of Bacteroidota bacterium. Classification (GTDB taxonomy): domain Bacteria; phylum Bacteroidota; class Bacteroidia; order Bacteroidales; family DTGW01; genus JAIFLP01. Next base: position 9,311 of record JAIFLP010000149.1, read on the forward strand.
AGTTTATGACATTTATTTTTTTGAGTAATTTATGTTACTATACTATAAACAGGATTGATATTTTTATGATTAGTTCGCTTACCAATCTCTCAAATACTGGATTATACAGTATAGGATTGTTTTTAGCTATTATAATTGAAATTCCCTCGCGATCGTTGCTTCAGGTATTGAGTATTAATATTTCGGAAGATATAAAGAATAATAATATTGCGAAGCTAAAAGACACCTATAAGCGTGTCACGCACAATCAAATCTTAATTGCAGGTTTTCTTTTTTTTCTATTATGGTTTAACATTGATGCCATATTTGATATCATGCCCAACGGTGATTTATATGCCAGCTCAAAATATGTTGTATTGTTTATAGGTTTATCAAAACTGGTTGATGCCATTACAGGTGTTAATTTTTATATTTTGAATTATTCAAAATACTATATTATGTCGCTGATATTTTTGCTTTTTTTAGCTGCATCGGCTATCAGTATGAATCTTTTTTTAATTCCTAAATACGGATTGGTAGGAGCCGCTCTTACTTCATTTGTAAGTCTTTCACTATATAATATTTTGGTTATTATTTATATAAAATCAAAATTCAAAATGTTGCCTTTCACAAAAGCGAATTTAAAGGCATTGATATTTTTGATTGTGATATTTTGTGTTTTAGTATTGATTCCAAGTACTGATATTCCAGTACTTGATGTTGTTTTGCGCAGTACTATATTGTTTCTTTTATTTCTTTTAGGTATCATAAAACTTCGATTGTCCGAAGATTTATTTTCAATATACCTAAACTTACAAAGCCGATTCAGAAAATAGATTAGATAAGTATGTTCGAAATATTTATTTTTTTCGCATTTAATAGTCTTTCTTTGACAAATTCAACCTCTCGAAGGTAAATAGTATTGGTATTATTATAGGAGTTTAGTTTGGTTAAGGTTCTTGTATGCGGATCGTAGTCATAGGGTTGAAAGCCATGAGATAAAATATTTTGATGTATTTGATTTTCATCAAAGCCATATCTATTAGCGAGTCCATTTAGTTCTATGATTATAGCCTTTAACGAGCTATTAGCTAATGTATTTTGAGCCCCTTTAATAACCTTTGTTTCATAACCTTCCACATCAATTTTGAGGATGCTTGGTTTTTCATTTATTAAAATTTGATCTAAGCATTCAACAGCAACACTTATGGTATTATCATTGGATTCACTTTCGCTAACTACATGATTAATAGCATCGATGGAAGAAGTGAATTGAATGCTGCTTTTTTCCTCACCTATCCCGATATTGAGAAGTGTGGTTTTATCGGCAATATTATTTAGGGCAACATTCATTCTTAGTCTATTAAATGTTGCTGGGATAGGTTCGCAAGCAATAGATTTGGCTTGTTTACAGCCGGAAGCTAAAATGGTATAAACCCCTATATTGGCGCCCACATCAACAAAAGTATCCTCTTTCTCAAGGTAATGCAGAACAAAAAGCATTTCTCGAAAGTCGTGCAAGCTGGTATATACCTGTAGTTCTCCGCTGGAGATGCCTCGTTCGATCAATAGCCTCGTTCCTTCAACAAATGGGTACACAATAGGATGAGGGTGAAGCCTGACTAATAAGGCGTGTTTAATCACTCGCTTAATAGCAGCAAATTTATTTTTTTTAACTAATTCATGACCAAAAATATCCTTAAATGTGGTATATTTCATAATTGCTAAATTTTTGAAGAATCCGAAAGATAAGTTTTTTTTAAATACAATTCATATTAACTTTGAGGCTTTTATAAAAGAACAAATAATAAAGTAAGATTGCATACATGAAAAAAATTCTATTTACGTTTGGTGGCTTGCCTCACTATGTTGTTTCACAGCTGAACAGATTAAATGAATTAGGCGATTTTGAGATTATAGCGGTTGTGCCTACCGGACAGAGTAAAACTATAGGTGCAGGGGTAAAAAGAGATACTAAGAATTATAGATTTAAAGTAATATTTACGGAGGAATATACTGCATATTATAGGAAACCTTTCTTTAAGAATTTAAATAGTATTTTAAAAGAAGAACGACCAGATATAGTCGTGACAATTTGGCCTTATATCTTAGGTTTTATTTTTTATCCTTCTCTTATTATATCCAAGTGGAAGTTGAAGTATAAGCTTGTATTTAAAGAAATACCTTTTTTAGTCCCCAAGTATAATGAAGCTTATTTTTACTACAAAAATACTCCAGATTATAATGAAAGCTTAATTCCAGAAAGAAAAAGTGGTATATCATTCTATTTAAAAGTTTTTTTAATTACAAAAATCAGAAAGTTGTACTATTCTTATATTGATGCTACAGTTAATTACACTGATGAGGCTAAAGATATTATTAGTACTTATGGTTTATCAAAGGAAAAGATTTTTGTTACTTACAATTCAAACGATACTGAACCATTCTATAAAGCCATAGAAGAAATAAAGTTAGAAGTACCTTTATTGAAGCCTAGTAATAAACGACTCATTCACATCGGAAGGTTAGTAGCTTGGAAGAAAGTTGATTTATTAATTCATGCATTTAAAAAACTTATACAACAGCATCCTGATGCAGAATTACTTATTATAGGTGATGGGCCGGAACTAATTAAACTAAAGGAATTAGCTAAAACATTGAATATTGAAAAACAAACTATTTTTTTAGGTGGTATTTATGATTTTAAATTATTAGCAAAATATACCTCAGAATCTACAATATATGTACTTGCGGGCATGGGGGGATTATCTATAAACGAGGCCATGATTTTTGGGAAACCTGTTATTTGTTCTGTTTGTGATGGAACAGAAAAAAAATTGGTTCGCGAAGGTTATAATGGATTATATTTTAAAGAAGATGATGCTGTTGATTTGGCAGAGAAGATGGATTATTTATTTACTCATCCCGAAATTATAAAAAATATGGGTGAAAACTCAGAACGAATTATACGAGAGGAAGTCAATATTAATACGGTGATAGAGGCCTATAAGAAGGCTTTTCTTTCTTTATAAAAAGAAGAGGGGAAGAAATTCCCCTCTAAAATATTCTATTCTAATAGTAATTCTTTTGTTTCAAGCAAGTTATTTTTATCATCAAAAATTTGGATGAAATATATTTGCATTGAAGGGTAATCAATTAAACCAATTTCAGTTTGTTGGCTTAAAATCAATTGTGAATAAACTATTTTTCCTAATGTGTTTGTTATCTTGATTGTATATCCATTCATACTAGCATAATCTCCAAAATTAACCTTAACATGTGTTTTAGCTGGATTAGGATAGATTGATATAGTATTTTCAATTGATGGTGAATCATTAGTTTTTATTTTGATAACTAGTTTTTCTTTCACAATTATTTTTGTAGTATCATACACGGTAACCCTCACAGTATCGTAAATAGTTGTTTGGTTAGAGACTATATTTAAATTTGCATTGTCAGATGTTACAGAGCATTTATTTGTGCTAATTATACATCTGATTTTTGTATTAAAATCATTTTTTCCTATTAATGCAATAATTAACTTTTTATCTTTTTGTCCAGAGTAATTGCAATTATCTTCTATATTAATAAAGCCGTTTCCTCTGTCTATCTGCCATTGATAATTTACACATTCTTTATTTGTTGATACATTAAAATCAGCTGAGTAACCTCCTTCAGTATTTATATTTTGTGGTTGTTCAGTTATTTGAATGCAAGGCTTATTTTCGTTAAATAATTCTGTTATTTCTTCTTCATTTAATACAGCATTATAGATTCTAATATCATCTATAATGCCATTAGTATAATTAGCCAATTTAGCAGATGTTCCTATGTATATCGGCATATTGGTATAGATTAGATTTCCGTTGGCAATCTGATTAATAGATTTCAGAGTACCATCAACATATAATTTTAATTCATTGTTTGTATAAGTCATAGCCAAATGATACCAATGATTAGTGACGGTATTTTCAGAAGAATTTGTTCGAAAATCTGTATAACTTATTGTTTTATTGGTGCTTATTTGAGTCATCCACTTTTGATCAGAAGTATTATTGTGGGCTAATAATGCATATGAGGTGAATGGAGCTACATCATAATTGTAGCGACAATCAATTAGATAATGTCTATGAGATAAATCGTTTACTTTTATCCAGCCAGAAACTGTTAAAGAATCAGTTGGACATAGTGCTTTTTTGTTGATTATTTCAATATAATCATTGATACCATCAAAGTAATAGGCACTATTAGGATTTTCAAATCTATCACTAGTTAGTTGACTACCAAAAACAACACCATGGGCATTATTCCCGCTTTCATCATTTGCATTACCATTAAAAGGGTAATAACCAATCAGATTTCTGTTTGGAATCTGCGTAAATCCAATAATTACTAGTTGGGTTAATACTAAAAGTAGAAGATTTCTTTTCATTTTTTATTATGATATTAATAATTGATACACTTAATCATTTCATTGAAATAACATAAACCTTGGTACGGTTTTTTTAAAAATTGGTTACAAAAATATGAAAATATGAATAATCAAGCAATGTTCAAGTTAATATTTTTTGAATTCGTTAATACATGTATGATATTAAACATACGTGTTTCTAGATGGTTGCATATTAAACCCCTAAATCCCTCCTAAATTAAAATTTATTTAACATATTTGCAGATGGGTACATTTATTATATGAAAGTAATTTTTATCAATAAAACCGATATTACTGGTGGAGCGGCTATTGCTGCTTTTAGGTTGTTTCACATTATTAAAGCCAAACATCCTGAAACCAAAATGCTGGTGCAGCAGAAGAAGACCGATACCCTGGGCATTTATGCTACTTCGCATACCGGATTGAAAAAAATGCTCAATTTTGGCCTACTGGCTCTCGAAAAGCTTGTTTTTTTCTTTTATGAAAAAACAAAACTAATCCGATTCGATTTTTCATATCCTGTTTTGGGTGATTTTATTGCCCATAAAAAAATGATTCGTCAGGCCGATATTATCCATATTCATTGGATCAATCAGGGTTATTTAAGTATGCGGCAGCTAAAAAAACTTTTCAGGTTGAACAAGCCCATTATATGGACCATGCATGATATGTGGTCATTTACCGGAGGCTGTCATTATGCCGGTGATTGCGATAATTATAAATATTTTTGTGGTTATTGCCCTTATTTAAAAAAGCCCCATAAAAACGATTTATCATCAAAACTGCTGCTCAATAAAGAAGAAATATATTTTAATACCAATCTTACGGTGGTGGGCTGCAGTAAATGGATGGCTCGTTCCGCAAAAAACTCCTATTTATTAAAGAGTTTTAGAATAGAGAGCATTCCGAATCCTATTGATACTGATGTGTTTATACCTATTGACAAGAAAAAAGCACGAGAATTTTTTAATTTACCACAGGATAAAAAGCTCATTCTTTTTGGTGCCGCCAATGTTTTCGATAAAAGAAAAGGGCTGAAGGAATTGTATTATTCAATTGAAATTCTTCGTTCCCGACACACTGACATCAACCATAAAATTGAATTGGTGCTTTTTGGTAAAGCAAAACAAAAACTCGATTTGCCTTATAACATTCATTATGTTCAATATTTAGAAGATGAACAAACACTGGTAAAACTCTATAATGCGGCTGATTGTTTTGTTTTACCCTCGTTAGAAGATAATTTACCCAATACAGTGGTAGAATCAATGTCGTGCGGAACACCTGTTGTTGCTTTCGATACTGGAGGTATTCCGGAAATGATTAAGCATAAAGTTACAGGTTACATTTCAGAATTGGGCTCTTCGAGCGATTTGGCCGATGGTTTGTATTGGCAATTATTTGAAGCCGATATAGATGAAATGTCTGTTGCTGCCAGAGATTTTGTGCTCAAGAATTATTCTACCGAGGTGGTTGGAAAAATGTATCTAGATCTTTATCAAGATGTTTTATTAAGGAATCAAAAATGAACCCTCCTTTAATTAGCATTATTACTGTTGTTTATAATGCTGCCAAATCATTACAAAAGACCATAGAAAGTGTTGCTGTGCAGGAAGTTAAGAATTTCGAGTATCTTATTATTGATGGAGGATCGATAGATGGTACAGTAGAAATGATTGAATCTAATTATCCGAATACGATACATAATTTTCTTTCCGAAAAAGATAATGGCTTGTATGATGCCATGAATAAGGGCTTGCTTATGGCTAAGGGCCGTTTTGTATGGTTTTTAAACGCTGGCGATACCATTTATGACGCTACTATAACCGGTAAATTAGGAGAATTGGCTGCGTCGGGTGCTGATATTCTTTATGGCGAAACCATGATGGTTGATGAAAATGGTGTTGATATAGGTTCCCGCAGGTTAAAAGCACCTGAAAAACTTAAACCTCATTCATTGTTAAATGGTATGTTGGTTTGTCATCAGGCTATTTTGGTTGAGCGTAGCATTGCCCCTCAATATAATTTGAAATGGAAAATTGCCGCAGATTACGACTGGGTTTTAAATTCGCTTGTAAAAAGCAAGTTAACTTGCAGGATTGATGGCTTTATGGTTCGGTTTTTAGATGGGGGCATCAATAAAAAGAATATTCAGAAAGGTCTTAAAGAACGATTTTCTATTATGATTTTGCATTTTGGATTATTTAAGGTGTTGATTTACCATATTTTAATTGCTGTTCGATTTTTTTGGTACCTTCTTATCCACCGACGTTTTTAATAAAATCAATTTTAAACCAGCAATTTTAATACTTTTAAAAAAAATGTATTATATTTAACCTCTGAATAGTAAAATACTGACAAAGTTAAAAAAACAAAGTTATGATGAAGCGAATTACCTTTATTGTTTTGGTTTTGACCGGATGTGTTTTTAATATAATGGCTCAGGAAGGAAAGGGAAAAACAGCCAAAATATTGAACTCTCCCGATTACATGAAGTTAATAATTAGCGGTACAGAAAAGGACAGTCTGGAAAACTTTAAAGGTGCTTTGGAAGATTTTACAAAAGCCATAGCTATTGAAGCAGAGAATCCTTTAGGATATGATAAAAGGGCTTATACTCAAATGAAAATGAATAAGTTTACCGCTGCTCTTAAAGATGTAAATTATGCTCTTAAACTTGATGATAAATATGTTAATGCATATATTCATCGAGGGTTGATATTTTATTATACCGAAAAAGTTATTTTATCGGTACCTGATTTGGACAAAGCGGTTGAGTTGGCGCCTCTCAATGGAGCATCATATTTTTATAGGGGAATGGTAAAAATCAGACTTCAAGATTTTGATTCGGGTTACGCAGATTTAAAGTTGGCTGCAGCATTAAAGTATGATCAGGCTGAAGATGCTATTTGGAGCCATTGCCAGGATAGATTATTTGTTATTCCAAAGAATTTACCTAAAGATTCTACGGTTGTGGAATAAAATAATTGAGAAGGCGGTTTTTATTTTGTTTTAAAATATTAGAAGACGGTTTTAATCGTCTTCTAAGAACTGATTCTATTTCTGCTTCTTCTGATAGAAAATATCCATTTCTTCGCATCTTCAACATCATTAAAATAGCAGCTAGTTATTTCATCATATTTTGAAATAATAGCATGGGTTGACATTTTACCGTGAATATCTTTGGGCAGTACAATTGCAAAATGTTCTAATCCTTTATTATAGGCTTTGGGCATCCATACTTTATATGTCCATTCTTGTAAGTCGGGATCAATCCCTTTAAGATTTTTTAAATCTACCAACCAATCACTTAGTTGATTTTCTTCAATAACCTTAAGCGCCGCTTTTAAAGCATTTTTATATAATAAATCTGATGGGTCGCCCTCCCAATAAGACATCCCAAACGATTCTTCCTCGAAGTAGTGGATGCTGGCAATTTCGTTCCTGTAACAAATCATGTTTTTATGTTTTAATTACAAGAGTAAAATTACAATAATAAGGTCTCTAAATGGATTAATAACCGGTGATATATATCCCTTTTCTTGGTGATTTATATTATCAAAGGATTGTTTTATTCCATTTTCACTATTAATTGTTCGCCATTTTTCCCAGTTTCATCTATATATCGCAAAATGTAGGAGCCTGCAGCCAAATCTGAAATATTTATTTCTTGAGTATTTGTAAATTCTTTTAATTTATGTCCATTTATCCCAAACAAGGCTACTAGTTGTAAAGGCACATCTGAGTGTAAGATATTTACAGTTGGATTAGGGTAAAAAATAGTAGATCCACTTTTGACATTATATAGAGAATTAAACTGGCTTAATACAGTAACTTTAAAAGTTTGTTGATATGAATCTTTACCATTTAAATCAATACCTGCATCATCTTTAATTGTTACTGTTAAATTTGCAGTTCCAACAGCATTAGGAAAAAATGATATGCTGGCTGTTTTTTCTCCTTGTACATAAGTTGTTTTTAGCGTTCTTAAAATACTCGGATTATCAGAAACTACATTGAAACTAAGGCTTTCAGATTGATTGTTACCATCAGAAAGATTGCTAATGACGATGCTTTGTTTTATTGCCGAATAATTTAAACCCGTAGTATAATCAGCAATATCATCGAATGAAGGAGCTGCATTGATATAGGGAATAAATTTAACTGAGGCATATTTTATAATGTCATTAATAGTATCTGTGACGCCGTTTTCCCTTATTTTAATCATTACTTTGGAAGTCATTCTTATTTTTGCGGGAATTTCTTTTAGAGGAAGTTGGAAAATAGAATCATTATTCTTAATTATATTTGACCGCAAAAGCATAGTGTCAGGAAAAGAACTCGTTAATACCTGATACGTTTTTCCTTGCGCTAAATTGCTCAACTTGATATTTAGATTTTGAAAATTGCCATTAGCTATATATACCGTATCGCGAAGCGTTGCGAAAAATTCTTTTTTCTTAAAAGATTGTATATTTAAACTGATTTGTTTTGAACTTTCATCTCCATTAAAATCTTTTACATTTACATTGAAGCTGAAACTGCCAGCCTCTTCAGGTGTTCCATAGAGTATACCATCTTTTCTTAGGAATATGCCTTTAGGTAACGTTCCTCCTGCTAGCGAATACATAATTTTACCATCCCCATTAATTACCGAAATTAATTGTTTGTATTCAATTCCCAAATAACCATCGGGTAATGATGTAGTATTAATTTCAGGTGTGGTATTTATTGAAGCAGATTGTTTTTTTACCATTACAAAGTAGTTGGTATTTACCAGATTAATTGCCGCATTGGCTCCAGGTACTACTATATTTCCTGCGGGGAAATCTTTGGTGTATACATTATAGTAGAAGTACTGTGCGGTTATCTGTCCATTGTTTTCTTTTGTATAACCCGAAAGCCAAGATGGAATTGTTGATGTAAATAGATTGTCTCGAACTGGATAGGCAATATAAACTGTAACAGGAGCATCAACATTAAATGAAATGCAATTATCTGTATTGTTATTTTGATCTGATGAATATGTTTGTATAAACTTGTAGCCATTATAAATACCCGATCCGCTGAAATTTATTTCTGTTCCATTATTTAAGAAAGGTACTTCGCCATTTTGAATCATCATAACACGCAATTCTTCATTTTTATAATTTTTGGCGTTGCTAATAATGACATCATTTGTATTTTTCGCATTTATTTCAAGTGTAAAAAGTTTATTAACGGAGTCGTTTTCATAGTCAGCAACATTTATCCGGATAGAGAAATTTCCGCTGGCTTGAGGCACACCATGTAATAATCCGTTTTTTTCTAAATATAATCCTTTAGGAAGGGTGTTTCCAAGTGATGAAATATTAAATTGCGTGGGTTGATTTCCTTCAGCAAATATTTTAGTGCAATAGTATTGACCTGCTTGTCCATTTGGCAATGTTAATGTGGTAAATACGGGCATGTTATTTACCCTAGTATATATTTCTGAAATGGCGGTTTTTCCTTTATTATCATAAGCTTTAGCAGATATTTTTGTGTCTCCATCTAAGATTTCTAATTCAGCATTATAAAAGCCAT
>JAIFLP010000151.1 GCA_020049015.1 Bacteroidota bacterium
TGGTTAGTCATTTAACATTTACTGCAGATTTTTATTTACTTCGCGATTATTTATTAAATTTTAAGGTAGAATCTGTGGCAATGGAGGCTACAGGTATTTATTGGGTAATACTTTATGAAATTTTAGAAGAAGCAGGAATAGATGTTTGGCTTGTTGATGGTCGTCAAACAAAACAGGTTCCTGGAAGAAAGACTGATGTAAAAGATTGTCAATGGATTCAGGAACTACACAGTTATGGACTGCTTAACAGATGCCTAGTAGTAAAATCGGACATTAAAGAATTAAGAAGTTATATTCGTTTAAGAGAAGATCACATAGAATTGTCCTCAATGCATATAAATCATATGCAGAAGGCGTTAACTTTGATGAATATTCGTTTAAAAGAAGTTTTATCTCAAATTCATGGTGCTAGTGGTATCGAGATTATAAAAGCTATTCTTAAAGGAGAAAGAGACAAAAATGTATTGGTAAACTTATGTCATCAAAGTGTACTAAAAACTAAAAAAGAATTGATTATTAAATCTCTAGAGGGGAGATATACAGATGCCGGATTGTTTGAATTAAAACAGGCGTATGAGGGATATCTTTTTTATCAAACTAAAATTGAAGAATGTGATAAAATGATTGAAAAAGTGATTGAAAAAATTAAAATAAATGGAGGTGGTGATATTGATACGATTAAAAAAATAGAGATAAAAAAGCGCAAAGTAATTAGGCATCATAAACCTGCTGTAGATAATTTAGGTTCCAATTTACTTAATATATTTCAAAATAAAGATGCAACTTTTATTTCTGGAATCACTGACTATACTTGGATGCAACTACTTGCAGAAATAGGACCAGATTTAACAAAATGGTCAACAGAAAAACACTTTACGAGTTGGCTCGGCTTATCTCCGGGTCAAAATAATTCAGGTAATAAAAAAAAGAATTCTAAAAAGAAGGGAAAACCAAAAGCAGGGCAAATATTCCGAGTTATCGCTCAAGGCTTGATCAATAGCAAAAATATTGCAATAGGAGCATTTGGAAGAAGACTAAGAGGAAGAAAAGGTCCTAGCATAGCAATTAAGGCAATGGCAAGAAAAATAGCGATATTATATTGGAGAACTATGGTAAAAGGAATTAAATATGTTGAGCATGGAATTAAAATGTATGAAGAACAAATTAGATTAAATAAACTGAGGACATTAAACAGATTAACTAAAGAATTAAACTTACAATTAACTGACAATTTGGTAATTACGTAATTCTGTCATTGGTAACGCAGCGCAGCGAAGTGAGAAATCTCTATAATTTATGCAAATCTGTCATTGGTACCGCAGTGAAACGGAGGGAGAGATCTAAAAAACATAAACTATTAAAATATATAAAAAGGCTTGGAGCCTGAATGCATATATTTAACGGAGACGGAGCCTAACGCCGAACGGGACAACTGAACGAGACGCTCAGCCAAACCAGTGTATGTAGACTCAGTTTTCATACTCCAACGGCTGCATAGCCACCGCCGAACAGAGCCTGATACAATGTTGTATTTTCTTTAACTATATGTATTCAAAGAATGTATAAATTTATTTATTTATATTTTATTGCTAATTTTTACTTTTTTGACTATTTTTGCACTATGAAAGGAAAGTAAACTATTATGATGAAATGCATATTTCAGACTTTCTTTGAACAAAATTTACAAATAGCTAAATAATTATGGAAACAATAACAATTACCGCTCATACAACGGATCATTCGCAGATTGATGCAATGAAAGCGTTTATGAAGGCTCTTAAAATTAAGTTTGAAGTTGCTTCTGTAAAAAATTATAATCCTGACTTTATAAATAAAATAATGGAGAGCAAAAAGCAAATTTCCGAAGGCAAGTTTACCGAAGTAAAAGCTGAAAATCTTAATTCCTTTATTGATAGCTTATGAGTAGCTAAATCTTACGCTTTTCTGAACAAGCCAAAGAGGATATAAGACATCATAAAAAATCAGGGAATAAAGCTGTTGTGGGTAAAATAACTTTGCTATTGGAAGAACTAACCTTACATCCTTTTACGGGTACTGGCAAACCTGAACTACTAAAACATTCCCTTGCTGGTTGTTGGTCTCGCAGAATTAACCAGGAACACCGTTTAGTTTACGAAGTAAGCGATACTGTCGTTGTTATTCTTTCTGCTAAAGGTCATTACTATTAACGAGAATTGTTAGATTGCCTCCTTTTTTCAAATGGGGAAGTTCAATTGAAAAAATCCTGCTTTTTTCCGAAAGTCGAGAATATTAATCCGGTTTATGCCTATTATTATTTTGCAAAGCCTATCGAATAAAGGGCAGAAGAAATGACCTAAACTCTTTCTTTTTTTTTCTCCAACTTTATAGGGTTTAAGACAATATTCAAAATGAAGTTTTTGCATTGGACTCAACAACGATATCTTTAAGTCTTAAGCTATTTAGTTGGGCTCCTGGCAAGTATTCAAGAGGTGCTGTTAAAATCCATACATTACTTGATTTAAGAGGGAGTATCCCTTCTTATATTTTAATTACAGATGGCAAATATCATGATAGCAATGTTCTTGATATACTTTCTCCAATACCAAATGCAATATACATTATGGACAAAGCATACATTGATTTTAAAGCGTTGTATCATTTGCATAAATTAGAGGCTTTCTTTATCTCAAGAGCAAAGACTACCATGGATTATTTGGTAATTGAAACCAATTTCAATATTGACGAAAGCACTGGATTAAAAAGCGATAAAATTATCGAACTCAATGGTTATAAGTCAAAACAGCTTTATCCGGAACCATTGCGTTTAGTTGATTTTATGATAGCGAGAATGATGTAATTCTTACTTTTTTAACCAACAACTTGGTTGTCTCAGCTCTTGAAATTGCTAACCTATATAGGAACAGATGGCAAATAGAAGTATTTTTCAAATGGATAAAACAAAACTTATCCATTAAAACACTTTGGGGACACTCCGAAAACGCTGTAAATATCCATATTTGGGTGGCAATCTGCACATATCTCTTAGTAGCAAAAGTTAAGCATGCTTTAAAAAGCAATCTCTCTATCTATGAAATATTACAGATTTTAAGCATATCAGTATTTGATAAAACCTCTATAAGAGAGTTGCTAACAGAATATCAAACAAATCAAAATGTCAAAGAACAAAGAAATTTATTTAGTGACTAAATTTTAACGCATCAGTAGTACTAAAAAATCACAATTTAATTGTTTTAATGCACTTTTGGAGCATATATAAGGCTGTTACCGGCAATATTCTGAAAGACAATCATATACTGAATTATTGGCAGAATCAAGAAAAAATGTGTATATTTGAAAAAAAGTTGATATGATAGTTGAACGTATTAATAATGAGCTATTGGTTAGAATTCCAAGCAGCATGACATCCTCCCGAATACAGTCGATTATGGACTATTTGCGATATGAAGAATTAACATCGGATTCCAAAGCAACACAGTCCGATGTAGATAATCTTGTTTTAGAGGCCAAGAAAGGAAGATGGGAGCGAATTAAGAACGAGATTGGTCTTTAATGAAACGGATAATAGTTGTTGATACAAACGTTGCGTTTAGTACATTTCTCAATGTAAACAGTCGGATTGGGCAAATACTATTAAATGGGAAAAAGTATTATGATTTTTATGCACCAGAGTATATTCGATCAGAGTTGATAGATCACAAGGCCAAAATAAAAAGTATCGGCAAACTTGATGAAGATAGATTTGTTGAATTATTTGTTTTGATTATGAGTAATATTAAGATTTTTAATCATTCGATAATTCCGAAAGCATTCTATCAGAATGCTTATGAATTGTGCAAAGATAGTGATGTTGATGATACTGCATTTGTAGCGATTACTGATTATGTGCGGGGTCGCTTATGGACTGGAGATACAAAATTAACTAATTCGCTTAAAGGAAAAGGATATTCTCGGACAATAACTACAAAAGAATTGTATATCGATTTTTATAGAAGAGAGAGTAAATTATAAAATACTGCCGGTAACACGCGGTATAATAAATTGCCGGGGCGTTAGGTTAATTTAGGTAAGTAACCCGCATTAGCATTTTTAACTAGACAGAAATAAGCCCGCAGTTCGGCAACGTTTCATACCGCACAACGTTTCATGCTATGTGGTGGTGACGTTGAAATGTGTAATGAAAGATTTGTAGGTGTTTTAATTTATGTAAAAGAAAACAACCCGTCATCATCAAACGAAACACAAGTTAAATTGGTTGGTGCTATTGGAAACACTTATTCAGGAAGTAAAAAATCAGTTAGCTTCTATTCAAGTTCTGAATATGATAAAGTTTATGGGACTTCAACACTATATTATAATCAAAGTGGTAATATAGTAGGTTTTTACGATAATTACGATTTTGACTCCAAAGAATGGGGACAAAGAAGCACAAAAAACGAAATAATAACAAGAGCTATAAATTATGCTTCTCCATCAACGGCTCAACCATTTAAAATAAGATATGGATACTCAAATAGGTAAATTTATATTTTTTGCATTGTTAAGCCACCATCGTTACATTCTAGTGATTCATTCTAACAACACACAGCGGATACGGAAGAGTTTTTATTTTTTTGATTTTCTTACTAAATTTAAATAAGATGCTAGGTTGCTATGTTGTTATGTTTTTTTAATTCTCTTAGATGCTACACAATTGTTGATAGATAGATGAGATAAAATTGCAAAAGGGGCGGTAGCCCCAGGTAATTTTTCTTCGTCAATTTTTTTGGCGAAAATTGACGAAGAAAAAAATTATATCGTAGTAAAATGCCTTAACGATTCACTGGTAACAATCCAAATATCCTTTTCATCATAAAACTCGCCAGTAAAAAAGTTAATGCCTTTCTTGGTGAGTGTTTTCATAATGGCTTCGGCAGTTCGCTTCTCTCCTATTCTATTAAAATCATCCATAATAATAATAAAATCCTTTGCCAAACGGTCATTCTCTATAATATCAATAACATCATATCGCGATAGTTTTCTCGATCCAATAGGACCATCAATTACTATCATATTAAAAGTCAATCCCGGATGCTTTTTATCAATGGTGGCTAACAAATCAACATAAATATTACAACGGTATTTATTGTCAATTCTAATTTGTTTCGATTCACAATGAACTACATTCATAATAGAAGAATCTAAATCAATAGATTCTTTAATCTTAATCCATTCTTTATTATGCTCTACTGTAGTACAGATTGCATTTGGCTGATAATTCTTTTTGTATTCCTGAAGCATGCGGGTCATTTCGCCCAAACCAAATTCCATTACCGATGCAGGTTTGTTTTCATTTAAAAAACGGTACAATAAATAGAAAACAGAATATCCTACTGCCCATCTACCCGGACTAATCGCTTGGTTTTTCCACCAAGTGCTTCCATTCGTAGTACTTGTAAACACATTATACCAATAGTTTTGGCTAACCATTCGGTACAAATCAATTTTATCTTCTTTCTGCATAATTTATTAATTTTCTGGTATAAACTTATATTTTGATAATCTTCCAATTGGCTTAAATTCATATTTTACATTCTTTGGCACCTCAACTCGGTAAAATAATATATCCCCTGAAATCCGCCACGAAACAAATATTTTCCCATCCTTAAAAGGAACATATCCTTTGGCCCATTCTAAAAATTCGCTTTGCGGCTGAATGATAATTAATGTATCATTGCTATTAGTTGGAAATCCAACAGGAACACCTAATACCACTGATGAAAAATAAAATGTAGGTGCACTGCTCCATGCATGACTTAACGTACTATGTGTAGTTAC
>JAIFLP010000022.1 GCA_020049015.1 Bacteroidota bacterium
TAAAGAATGAAACACCCGCTCTCATGCCATAATAATAGGAAGGATTAAATATTGCATTGTTGGCATGATGATCTTCTAAAATCAAATCGTTGAAAAAATAGGGATTGGTTAATGAAAAACGGGGAGATACATCCGCTACAAAAAGATATCGACTTCCTCTATTTAACAAAGGCTTATTGGCGTTTCCTGCTTGATACATGAATAGTATTAAACAGATAATAATGTTTATTCTCTTCATTTTTTGCTTTTATAATGCAAATATACTGCATAATTCTTTTTTTTGCTTAGCTTCTCAGATAATCGCCTTTAATTGCTGTAAGAAACTTTTTACATCAAACTATTTTGCCATTTGCTGAGTTTTATATACTTTTATGCCAACAGTAATTTAAAGGATGGGTTATATGTTCCGTGAGCTGAAAATTAACGAGCATTCTATAGTGCCCAAGTATGAACAAATTGTGCAGTCAATCATCATTATGCTTGAAAAGGGGCAATTGAAAAAGGGTGATGTACTGCCTTCTCTCAATACCACATACAAAAAACTAGGTGTTTCTAGAGACACATTAATCACAGCCTATAAATCTCTACAAGATATGGGCATAGTGGGCAGCAGACATGGTAAAGGTTTTTTTATTAGTAGTACCGATACACATCGAAAAACCCGCATCTTCCTACTTTTCGATGTTATGAACAGTTATAAGGAAGTTTTGTATCGCTCTTTTATCAACAGTCTTGATGATTCTTTTCAAGTAGATATTTATTTCCATTATTATAATAGGGCTGTTTTTGAAAAATTGATTGTCGATAATCTGGATATTTACGACTTTTATGTTATCATGCCGCATTTCAATGAGGATGTATCACACGTAGTTTTTCAAATACCTTTTAATAAACTAGTAATAATTGATAATGAAATAAAATCAAAACTATCTGGATATGCCTCTATTCATCAGAATTTCGAAAATGATATTTATAATAGTTTTCAGAAAAATGAAAGCCTTCTAAAAAAATACAACAAGTTTTTCTTTGTTGCTAATAATACTTTTCAATTCATTCCTAAGAAAATAATTATCGGATTTAATAAGTTTTGCAAAGATTATGGTTTCGATAGTGAGTTGGTGCCAGAGATTTTGCCTAAAATAATTCAAAAATCTGCGTTGTATATTGTTTTTAATGATAGAGACTTAGCGAAAATTCTTAGTGAATTGAAGCATAAAAAGCTAATACTAGGAAAAGATATAGGTGTCATATCATACGATGATACCCCATTGAAGGAAGTATTAGAAAATGGAATCACGGTTGCTTCAACCAATTTTGTTGCAATGGGTGAAATTGCTGCATCTTTTATTAAAGGTGTTACGTTTAAAAAAGTTGAGAATAAATTTGAACTCATCTTAAGATGTTCTTTGTGAGAAATTATTATTTATTAATTAGTAGAATGATTCTTATATTTGAGGAATATGTTAATAACGAATGTGCAAGTTTGATAATTTTGGGATTAAAAAAATAATTCAATTTATGGCTACAAATTCTAAACACCCATCAGGACTAAAGATTCTGTTTTTTACAGAAATGTGGGAACGATTTGGGTTCTATCTCATGTTAGGTATTTTTATGTTGTACATGCTACATGGTAAAAATGAAATGTTCCCTGGTATGGGTTTTTCTTTCGAGCATGCTTCTGATATTTACGGTACTTATATAGCTTTGGTTTATCTAACTCCTTTTTTTGGAGGATTAATTGCCGATCGTTTATTGGGTTACCGTAAATCGATTATAATTGGCGGTTTATTGATGGCCGCAGGTTATATAGGTTTGGCTTTTTATAATGATGTGATTTTTTTTATTTCTTTAGGCCTGATTATTCTGGGGAATGGTTTTTTTAAACCTAATATATCTTCTTTGGTTGGAAAACTGTATGACAATGATACATATCGCAATAAAAGAGATGCGGGGTTTAATATTTTTTACATGGGTATTAATCTTGGTGGTTTTCTATGTAATTTTGTGGCTGCTTATATGCGAATTAATTATGGATGGGGCTGGGCCTTTGCTGCTGCTGGTATCGGCATGATAATAGGAATAATTTGGTTTATATTTGGTCAATATTATTCTAAAGATATAGTCAAGGTAGATAAAATTGCGCCTCAAGAGAATGATGGAAATGATGTTTTTATTACTGTATTGAAAGTATTTGGTCTCGGTATTTTAGCCGCATTTATTGGATGGAATTTATTCCCTCTAATAATGGGCGACCCACTTTTAGGCAGCCGATCAACCGATGCTTTCCTGTTCTTCTCAATAGTAATTATTGTGTATTATTTAAAGCTATATAAACAAGAATATTCCATTGCTTTTAGAGAAGCAAAAATGCACATGTCAGATGAAATGGCAGATTTGTCGGCTAAAAAATCAGCTGAATCTATTAAGGCTTTATTGGCTGTGTTTTTGGTTGTAGTTGTTTTTTGGGCCGTATTTCATCAAAATGGTTCAGCGCTAACTTTATGGGCAGAACGATTTACCGATAGATCTATCAGCGAGCAGTGGGTGCCTGTTGCTGAAACATTCTCTCTCAATCAAACGGTCTCAACCGAAATAGGAGAATCGCCCATTATTAATCAGCATGGTTTAATTGAATTGGACGCTAATGGAAAACCTCTTACTGCAGACGGACCAGATGAATATTACTATAACCTTCCTAAAGAGAAATGGCCAGAAAATGGGAAGTCAAAACTAATTTCAGCAGAGATGTTTCAATCTGTGAATCCCTTCTTCATTATTCTTTTTACACCTTTGTTGGTTATGTTTTTTAATTATCTAAAGAATAGAAAAAAAGCAATTTCTACCCCGCAAAAAATTGTTTATGGTCTTATTATTTCTACTCTTTCATGTGTGGTTATGATAGTTGCGGTATGGGCTTCAGGAAATGGTGACACAAAAGTTTCTGCATGGTGGCTTGTTTCGGCTTATGCTGTAATCACCATCGGTGAAATATTCTTAAGTCCAATGAGTCTTTCTTTGGTTTCTAAGTTAAGTCCACCGCGACTCACTGCTATTATGATGGGAGGCTTATTTTTGTCGGGTGCTATTGGTAATAAACTTTCTGGGATACTTTCAGGAATGTGGACTCTATATGAAAATAAGACCTGGTTTTTTGCACTAAATATGGTATTACTTATGGTTTCAGTAATTATGAGCACATTGCTTTTAAAATGGCTGAATAAAGTGGTAAAAGAGAAAGAAGAAAATTCTTAACTGTAGAAAGACTTTATTTTTTTTGCCAAATTGGATGCAAATATAAAATCATTTAAATCTTTATTATCCGATTGGAGGATGTCTGTACTGCTCCCTTCCCAAGCTTTTTTACCTTGGAAAATATAAATCACTTTATCACCAATTTCCATAACCGAATTCATATCATGCGTGTTTACTATGGTGGTAATTTGATATTCTTCGGTTATTTCTTTAATTAATTGATCAATAAGAATTGATGTTTTTGGATCCAAACCTGAATTGGGTTCATCACAAAATAAAAATCTGGGTTGTAAGGCTATGGCCCTTGCAATGGCAACCCTTTTCTTCATTCCACCACTTATTTCAGAAGGGAATTTTTTATTCGCATTGATGATATTTACCCGCTTTAAACAAGCATTGGCACGGTGTAAATTTTCTTCCACTGATTGATTTGTAAACATTTCTAAAGGAAACATAACATTTTCTTCAACGGTGAGCGAATCAAACAAAGCTCCGCCCTGAAATAACATCCCAATTTTTTTTCTAATGTCTTTTTTTTTCTTGAAATCTAAATGGTTAAATATTACATCATCATAGATTATTTCACCTTTATCAACTTCTTCTAATCCAACTATACACTTTAGCAATACCGTTTTCCCCGAACCGCTTTGTCCAATTATTAAGTTCGTTTTCCCTTGTTCTAAACACATCGATATATTGTCTAATACCAATTTGTCGGGAAATGATTTGCTGATATTTTTTAATTCAATCATGATAACAATAATTGTGTTAATACCACATTGAAAAATAAGATCAAAACACTACTGTATACTACGGCTTTTGTACTGCTCTGACCCACTTCGAGAGAACCACCTTTAACATAAAAACCATTAAAGGCAGCTACAGTAGTGATAATAAAACCAAAACATACAATTTTAATTAATGAATAACCTATATAATAAGGTATAAAAGCGTATTGAATTCCATAAATATAGTCTTGCGATGTAATAATCCCAGTTAAAATACCTGCCATCCAACCACCAAAAAGACCAACGCCTATGCTCAGCAAGGTGAGAAAAGGATTAAAAAAAACCACAGCAATTATCTTTGGCAATACTAAGTAACTGGCTGCATTAACTCCCATTATTTCCAATGCATCTATTTGTTCGGTCACTCTCATAGTACCTATGTTGGATGCAATGCTGGAACCTATTTTTCCGGCCAAAATGAGCGCTACAACCGTAGATGAAAATTCCAGAAGCAATGAATCTCTTGCTGTTAAACCAATCAAATATTTTGGCAACAGAGGATTTTCAGTGTTATAAGCCGTTTGAATGGTAATTACCGCCCCCATAAAGGTAGAGATGATAGCAACAATACCAATCGATTTTACCCCCAATTCTATGATTTCAAAAATGATTTGACGGTAATAAATCTTCTTGTTTTCTGGTTTGGCAAATACTTTTGATAAAAATATATAATACCTGCCTAATTGTACTAAAAATTTAAACATAACTATATTTCATTATTTATGTTAGATACCCCTCCCGAAACAATAAATTTCATAGCCGTTGATGCAGATATATCTAAAGGAGTTATATCATTGCTGGGCACTAAAAATAGTTCTCCCGAAAAATTGTAAGAGTGAGGGAAATATACCGCAACTTTACCTTCTATATTCAAAAAACTCAAATCACGCTGAGTGATAAATCCAATTTTCTCTAAATTACTGATATGGTTTATTTTTACAAGAACGGGTTGATTGAATTTTTTCTCCTTACTTAGAAATGCTGAAACAAAATCCTTGATGGAAGTATATATCAGTTGTATCAAGGGTGCTTTTTTTATCATCTTTTCAATAAATGAATTGATGGGCTTAGATAGGATAGATTGTCCAAAAATTCCAGCCAAAGTTATAACCACAAACATTATAATCAGTCCCAAGCCAGGAATTCTGAATGGCATAATATGAATAATATATTGCTGTACAATATCATCAATAAACCAAAATAATTTGTATATAAAAAATATGGTCAAGCCTAGAGGAACAGTAAATAAAAGTCCACGTAAGAAATGATCCAATAAAATATTTATGATCGTCCGGATTCTATTGGCTTCTTTATTCATTCTAATATATTTTTTTCACACGAGGATAAAATGCATCTTCAATATGATCAATTTTATGCTCCCATCCTGCAAAGGTAATAGAAATGATGTCAAATCGTACATCTTTATCAATTTTGTTTATTTTTACATAAGCATTTGTTGCTGAAATAATTAGATTTTGTTTAGCAGGGGTTACTGCAAACTCGGGAGGATGGATTATATTCCCGAAACGGGTCTTAACTTCCACTATTATAATTTGGTTTTTTAACTGCGCTATAATGTCTAGCTCTAAATGATGAAACCGCCAATTTTTATCAAGTATTTGAAATCCTTTTTTTTCAAGAAATGCAATCGCTAATTCTTCACCTTCTTTACCTTTTTCAATATTGGTTTTTTCCATTTTTGGTTTCATTTTTGAAACAATACTAAGCTAAATCCGTAACAACAATTTGAGTTGGGTTTTGAATTTGGCGCAAATGTATAAAAAACTACTATTAGTCGTATTTTTAAGTATAATAAGTTTGAAAGTTTTTTCAAGCTTTGAAGGCAAGTTGCTTGTTATGAAGCAGACCGCTTTCGATTCAGTATTCCTTTCTTATCATATTAAAGGTAATATGGTGCGTATTGAAGAGGCCGATCATAGGGGAGGAGTAAAGAAAGTTTTATTATTGGATTTAAATATGAATACCATACACCAGCTTGATCCTTCTCGCAAATTATTTACTGAAATTAAAGTATCCAAAGCAAAAGCTTCAGTCAGTGATTTTGAGATTATTAAGTCCTCTTTTGTTAAAAAAATAAATGGTTTTGAGTGTTATCAATGGAGGGTAAGAAGCAAATTGAAAAATTCAGAGGTAACTTACTGGGTTGCAAAAAATGACATGCCCTTTTTAGAAAAAATGACCGAATTGTTAAATGGAATCGATGCTGGTTTTGAACTCTACCTCAATTTGTATCCGGGTGCAAAGGGTTTTATTCCGGTAATGGTTGTAGAGCGAACTATTGTAAGAGATGTGAAAGCAAAATCGGTATTGATTGAAATCAACAACGGTCCTTTAAACACTTCGCTTTTTAAAATACCTACCGATTATAAAAATCAAATTATTTAATCGCTTAAAAAATAGCTTACGGTTTTAAGAAATAATGTTTGCTGTTCTGCATGCAACCAGTGTCCGGCATTGGGAATACTTGCAATTTCAGCCCTTGGGAATAGTGACTTGATAAATCCATAGTCTTTTTCGCTGATATAATTAGATTTTTCCCCTTTTAAAAATAGCACGGGAAACTCATGTATGGATCGATCCAAGCCAAAATCTTTTTCTTCTAAACCGTCCATAATCAAAGACAAGTTTTGTTTTAATGATTTTATGTTTAATGCCCAAAACAAATTACCCTCTTCGTCTTTATTAAGATTTTTCATTAAAAACCCGCGTAGGTTCTTTTCTGGTATAGGCTTTTCTAAGAATAATTCAATTTCTTGTCTGGTTTTTAATAAGGATAAATCAACCGAATCTAATGCATTAATAATATTCAAATGGTCGATAGGATGTTGTTCAAAATCTGTAAGACTTTTATATGGTCTGGGCGAAATATCAACAACCACAAGGTTTTCGACTCTTTCATGATATTTTACAGCAAAAGTCATAGCTGTTTTTCCACCCATTGAATGCCCTATAATAGAAGAGGTTCTGATATTGTTTTTATCCATCAACTCCTTTAAATCTTCAGACATTAATTTATAACTATGCTCATCTGAATGCGGTGAACGACCATGATTTCTTTGATCGACCAAATAGACAGTAAATTTAGCCGATAAGTTTTTGGCAATACTGAGCCAATTATCTGACGAGCCATATAAACCATGCAAAATGATGAGATTGGGCCCATCGCCCAGTTTTTTGAAATACAAATTCATAATCTTTTTTATCTGATAACAATTACTTGTTGAGACAGTTCAAATATTTTTTAATGGTATTATCCAAACCAAAATATAATGCATCGCAAATTAATGCATGACCTATAGATACTTCTACCAAATCAATAACATTGGAACTAAAATACTCTAAATTTACTAAACTTAAATCATGACCTGCATTCAGCTCTATACCATTTGATTTTGCTGCTCTTGATGCTTCAATATATGGTTTAATAGCAGCCTCCTTGTTTGTTATATACTCAGTCGCATAGGGTTCTGTATACAGCTCAATCCTGTTAGTACCAGTTTTAGCAGCATGTTCAATATTTTTAATGTCACAATCAATAAAAATTGAAGTTCGTATGCCTTGTCTTTTTAGCTCTTTCACAATATCCGAAAGAAAATGAAAATTACTTATAACATCCCAACCCGCATCTGAGGTTATGGCATCGTGTTTGTCAGGAACCAATGTAACTTGTTCGGGCTTTATTTCTAAAACCATTTCCATGAATGATTGTGAAGGATAACCTTCAATATTGAATTCAGTATTTACTACTTTTTTGAGGTCGTAAACATCTTTTCGTTTGATATGTCTTTCATCTGGCCTCGGATGAATTGTGATGCCTTGAGCCCCGAACTTTTCGCAATCGATGGCTGTTTGAACCACATTCGGAAATTCTCCACCACGGGCGTTTCGCAAAGTAGCTATTTTATTGATATTTACACTTAATCGTGTCATTTGGATGCTCAAATTAAATTTTGTATTACCTTTGCAAAGGTAGGTTATTTTTTATCTTTTTTTATGCTCGCAAAAGAATTAATATCTGATCATATTCCAACCTTACATACCTCCGATACAGGACTGAAAGCGTTGTCGTGGATGGACTTATACAGGGTATCTCATTTGCCCATTGTTAATAATGAAGAGTTTTTGGGGTTAATTTCTGATAAAGATATTTATGATTTGAATATGGCTGATGAAGCAATCGGAAACCATGCCTTATCTCTCTTTTGTCCCTATGTGGGCTGTAACCAGCATATTTATGAAGTTATCGAAGTAGCTTCAAAATTGAATCTATCTGTTATTCCAGTGCTGGATGAGAAAAACAATTTTTTAGGAGTTATTGGTCAAAACCGATTGGTAAAAGAATTCTCAAAACTGCTTGCGTTATTACAACCAGGAGCCATTATTATTTTGGAGTTAAATGTTAATGACTATTCCCTTTCTCAAATATCTCAAATTATTGAATCTAATGACGCTAAAATATTGAGTCTTTATGTATCGTCAAAAATAGACTCAAATAAAATGGAATTAACATTAAAAATTAATAAGTCGGAAATTAGCAGTATTTATCAAACATTCAATCGATATAATTATGATATCAAAGCTTCTTTTCTCGATGATGATCAGTTAGGAAATTTATTTAATGATCGCTTTGAAATGCTAATGAAATATTTGAATATCTGATGATAAAAGTAGCTATATACGGTAAGAGATATAATGAAGAAATGATTCTAACTTTTGTTGAATTATTCAACCGGTTGAAGTATTACAAAAGTATCATTTTTATTTACAAGGCATTGTACGATTATATTGTGTTGTCGGGGATTAAACCAGATATTGAAGGAATTTTTGAAAATGAAGAGGAGGTGCTGCCTGATTTTAACTATTTCTTCAGTCTGGGTGGCGATGGAACATTCCTTGAATCAGCTCTTTTTGTAAAAAATAAAAATATTCCGGTAGTGGGAATCAATTCCGGACGTCTGGGTTTTTTAGCCAATATTCCAAAGAATGCTATTAGTCAAAGTGTAGATTATTTATATGCATGCAATTACGAAATAGAAGGCCGTAGTTTGATTGAAGTAGTTAAAGGAAGTAGTTTTTTTCCTAAAACAACGTTTGCATTAAATGACGTAACATTACAGAAATCAGGAAGTTCTCTTATAACAGTGCATGCCTATATTGATGGGGCATTTGTTTGTAGCTATTGGACTGATGGATTAATTGTTTCAACTCCAACAGGTTCAACAGCTTATTCTTTAAGCGTTGGTGGACCAATAATGGCGCCTGATTGTGAGAATTTTATCATTTCCCCCATTGCGTCACATAATTTATCTGTCAGACCATTAGTTATTTCTGATAAACATGAGGTATTACTTAAAGTTGAAGCCCGAAACAATAAGTTTTTAGTTTCGCTTGATCATAATACCATTGAATTGAGTTCAGAGCATGAAATATCATTAAAAAAAGCCCCATTTTCTATTAAAGTTTTAAAATTTAAACACTTAGGTTTTTTTGATACCATTAGAGAAAAATTATCATGGGGAAAGGATATTAGAAATAAATTTGTGTGAATTTTAATTTAAGTTTTCATCAATTATTATAATTAGAATGTTTATTTTTGTGTATTAGAAAGACTTGTAAAATGCGTAAAATATTAATATTCATATTATTGGTGTCAGTAAGCACTATCGTTGAAGCACAAAGGTGGAAGTTTTACCGATATGAAGCTTCCCTAGGTATTGGTACTGCTAATGGCTTTTTTGATGTAGGAGGCACAGCCTCTGAAAGTAGCCTTTTAGGATTAAAAGATATTGATGTCCTCAGCACCCGTCCTGTATTGTTTTTTGGTACACGTTACAAAATTACTCAAAATATGGCGGTAAGTGTTCGCTTTCATGCTGGATATTTTAACTCTACGGATGAAGATTCTAAGAATCCTACTAGGGGCTACGTAATGAATGTTCCTTTTTTTGAACCTACAGCACAATTTGAATATTCAATACTTTCAGAAGATAAAAGAGTACGTTCTGCCGCTGTTTTTAACAGAAGGGGTATGGTAAATAATTATGCTTCTATTGGTTTATATGGATTTGCAGGATTGGGCGGAATTGTTGTTAAGCCATCAATTGACGAAGGAAAAATATCATCCTCTCATTCCGTGAAAACTACATTGCATACCGCCGCAGTTGCTTCTGTTGGGATAGGAATTAAAAAACCATTGAATAAAAAACTCATTATAGGGGTTGAGATAGGTGGACGTTACGCACTTTCTGATTATGTTGAGGGCCTTACAACAAAATTTTCTTCACACAACGACGTTTATTATTTTGGTACGGCAAGTATCAATTATAAAATCAGGACGTCCAGACGAGGATATCCTCAAATTTTTAGAAAATAATGTATAGGCTTGTTTTTCTTTCTTTCTTTTTATTTAAAATTGTTTCTACTATAGCTCAAAATAAAGCTGAAATGGGCGTATTCGGTGGTACTAGTATGCTTCTCAGTGATGTTAATTCCAATCAGTTTTTTTTAAACCCTTCTTATTCAGCTGGCTTGATTTATAAGTATAACCATAGTACCCGATACGTGTATCGAATCAATGCCAACTATTCGAATATCAGTGCGAATGATGCCAACTCTTTTGATGACTACCAGAATTTAAGAAATATTAACTATTCGGCGAATGTAATTGATCTCAGTTTATTGTTTGAATTTAACTTTCTTCCATTTAAATTTGCGGAGCGCAAAAAAAGTTTTAGTCCATATGCAAATGCAGGTTTGGGTTTTTATTCTTCACCCAATAAAGTTTTTGCACTCATGCTGCCGTTGGGTGCAGGTGTTAAATACACGCTTAATAACAGATGGGCAGCAGGCGCTGAATGGAATATAGTAAAGACCTTTACGGACAATTTTGAAGGTGTTGAAAATGTAGGAACTAAAGTTGTAAGACCAGCTTTAAATAATAAAGACTGGTATTATAAAATTGGATTTACAATAACATACAAAGTTTTTGATGATCCAGGTGATTGTCCTGAATTGTATAAATAAAGAGATGGAATTGAAAGCAGAAATAGATCTGAACCGTTTACCTAAACACATAGCCATTATTATGGATGGAAATGGTAGGTGGGCTAAGAAAAAAGGAAACCACCGCATTTTTGGTCACAGAAATGGCGTAAAAGCAGTTCGTGAAACCATTGAAGCTTCTGCTGAATTGGGCGTAAAATTCTTAACCCTTTATGCATTTTCTACTGAGAATTGGAACCGACCTAAGATGGAAGTAGACGCTCTCATGGAATTACTCATGAATTCGCTCGTTAATGAATTAGAAACCCTTTGTAAAAATAATATTCAACTTAAAACAATTGGCGATACAGCATCGTTACCTGCTGATGCCAGACAGAGACTGTATGATGTAATGAGTCAAACTAAGGATAATACAGGTCTAAACCTTATTCTTGCCTTGAGTTATAGCGGAAGATGTGAAATTGCAAATGCTGTAAAAGACATTGCAGCAATGGCTAAAAATGGACAGATTAATCCTGATGATATTGATCAGTGCTTTATTCAGCAATTTTTGGATACCCGTGATTACCCCGATCCCGAATTACTTATCAGAACCAGCGGGGAGTTAAGAATAAGCAATTTCCTTTTATGGCAAATAGCTTATGCTGAGCTATACTTTACCGATACGTTATGGCCCGATTTTAGAAAAAACGATTTATACAAAGCCATTATTGATTTTCAAAAAAGAGAAAGACGCTTTGGAATGACCAGTGAACAATTGCCCCAAATTAATAATGCTTAATGATGAATACATTCAAATTAATTATTTCTATCCTGCTGCTAATTATTGCAAATCCCATTTTTTCTCAGGATTCAATTTTGAATACCATAGACTATAGTCAGCCCAAAATATACGAAATTGAAGAAATTACTATCACTGGAGTACAATACCTTGATACCATGGCCATCAAAAGCATGTCGGGTTTAGTTGTAGGCGAAAAAATTTCAATTCCAGGTGATATAATTACCCGAATGCTTAAAAAGTTTTGGGAGCAAGGCCTTTTTTCAGATGTTAAAGTTTCCGCTAATTACATAAATGGTGATAAAATATCTCTGAACCTTTATTTAAAAGAACGTCCCAGATTGAACGAGTTTAAAATAGAAGGAATTAAAAAATCAGAAAAAAAGGAAATTGAAGAAAAACTCAGCCTGAAACAGGGCAGTCAAATTACTGAAAACCTCGTAAATAATGCTAAAACAATAATTAAAGATTATTATATTGAAAAAGGATATTTTTATGTGGAAGTTGAATCATTATATACTCCTCTTGATGGTTCTGAAAATATGGTTGACTTATCTTTTATTATTAAGAAAAATGAACGGATAAAAATTGCAGATATTCTTTTTGAAGGAAACATTGCATTTGAGGATGCTCGCTTGAGACGGGCATTTAAGAAAACTCACAGAAGGGATTGGAATATTTTTAAATCTTCAAAATATATTGAAGAGGAATATAAAGCAGATAAAATTAAACTACAGGAATTTTACAACAAAAGAGGTTATCGCGATTTTAAAATACTAAGTGATTCTTTCTCCATTCTCAGTAATAAGAGAATCATATTGCATATTAATGTTCATGAAGGCAATAAATATTATTTTGGAAATATTATTTGGATAGGAAATACAAAATATTCAAATGATATCCTGGATCAAGTTTTGGGTATCAAAAGCGGTGATATTTTTGATCAAGAATTGTTAGATAAAAGAATCTCTATTGCAGAAGATGCGGTGAGTTCACTATATCTTGATAATGGTTACTTGTTTTTTTCGGCCACACCGGTTGAAACCCGCATACATAATGATTCTATTGATTTTGAAATTAGAATTTACGAAGGAAAACAAGCACGAATTAATAATGTAATTATTAAAGGAAATACTAAGACCAATGAGCACGTAGTTCGCAGGGAAATAAGAACTTTACCCGGTGAATTATTTTCAAAATCGGATATTATTAGAACAGTTAGAGAACTTGCAGCATTGGGCCATTTTGAACCAGAAAAAATAGAACCCAATCCCCTTCCTAACCCAGCCGAAGGTAATGTTGATCTTGAATATAAGTTGGTGGAAAGAGCCAACGATCAGTTAGAAGTATCGGGTGGTTACGGTGCAAAAATGTTTATTGGTACTATAGGCTTGCGTTTTTCTAATTTTTCAGCGCGGAGTATGTTTAAGCCTAAGGCTTGGAGACCAATACCTTCAGGTGATGGACAAACATTAAGTATCAGAGCTCAATCAAATGGAACATATTATCGGTCTTTTAATATTTCATTTGTTGAACCTTGGTTTGGAGGTAAAAAGCCCAATTCATTTTCGGTTTCTTTATTTCGTTCCCGCATAGCTGAGTATTCTACAAGTTTAGATATTTTTAGTAATAAAAATCCAAATTATATGCTTATTTCTGGCGGTTCAATAGGTTTGGGTCGACGTCTTACTTGGCCAGATGACTTTTTCACCCTTTATAATGAATTAAGCTATCAAAATTATTATCTTAATAATTATGCCAATTATTTTAGTTTTTCTAACGGTTCTTCAAATAATATAAGCTTTACTACAACTCTTTCAAGATCTTCTACCAATTCTCCCATTTATCCTAAATCCGGTTCGAAACTATCTATTTCAATTCAGTTAACCCCGCCTTATTCTTTATTTGATCAGAAGGATTATTATTCTTTGAGCGAAAGCGAAAAATTCAGATGGATTGAGTATAATAAATGGACATTTAAATCAGACTATTACCTCAGAGTAATTGAAAATTTTGTAATTCTTACCCGAGCTCAGTTTGGTATGTTAGCCAGATATAATAGCAACAGAGATTATTCACCATTTGAAAGTTTTGATGTGGGTGGTGACGGTTGGTCTACTTATAATATGTATGGTCGTGAATTGGTTGGATTAAGAGGATATAAAAATAATTCATTAACTCCCCGTCTTTATAAGGGTAATGTAGCTCCTATTTCAGATGGTTTGAAAAGTGGTAATATCTATAATAAATTGACGGTTGAATTCCGTTATCCAATAACTCTTAAAGAACAAGCTACCGTTTTTGCTCTTCTTTTTGCTGAAGGTGGAAATTGTTGGCACGATTTTAGCAGTTTTAATCCATATGACATTAAGCGTTCAGCAGGTGTTGGTTTAAGGGCTTTTCTGCCAATGTTCGGTTTACTGGGTATTGATTGGGGTTATGGTTTTGATAATATAATAGCTGATCCTACTGCCAATAAAAGCCAATTCCATTTTACCTTAGGTCAGCAATTTTAAATAATAATATATGTTTAATATTAAATTAAATAGCCATGAAAAATAAGATTTTATTTCCCCTAGTATTGTTAATGCTTTCTGCATTTTCTTTTGGTCAAAAATTTGCATACGTTGACACAGAGTATATTTTAAAAAATATACCTTCTTACAAAGCCGCACAGGAAAAATTAGATAAGATGTCTGATGGTTGGCAAAAAGAAGTTGAAGCCAAATATGCTGATGTAGAAAAACTTTATAAAAGCTATCAGGCCGAAAAGGTGCTGCTTACCGATGATATGAAGAAAAAAAAGGAAGATGACATAATGAGCAAGGAAAAGGAAGCAAAAGAATTACAACGTAAGTATTTTGGTCCAGAAGGTGAATTGTTTAAAAAACGTCAGGAGTTGGTTAAACCTATACAAGACGATGTTTACAAAGCCGTAAAAGATTTAGCTTCCGATGGTAGTTATGCTTTAATATTTGACAGTTCTAGTGGAGCCAGTATATTATTTTCTGATCCTAAACTGGACAAAAGCGATGAAATATTAAAGAAAATGGGGTATAAAAATTAATTACCCATAGTGAAACTATTTGCTTATTTATAAAATAATGTTTAGGTTTGTGCCTGAATGAAATAAATAATTTAAAAATGAAAAAAATCGTAATTGTTTTAGGTTTATTGTTCTTTGTTATTGCAGCTTATTCCCAATCTGGTATTAAGTTTGGTCATATCAACACTCAGGATTTGCTTGCAGCTATGCCCGAAAGTGATAGTGCCAAGATTAATTTAGAAAAATTCACCAAAGAATTGGAAGGTGAATTAGAAGTTATGCAGGTTGAATTGAATAAAAAATATCAAGACTATTTAGGTAAAAGAGATACATATTCTGAGCTTATTAGGCAAACAAAAGAACAAGAGCTACAGGAAATGCAGCAGAGAATTCAACAGTTTCAAACGACTGCTGAAACGGAATTACAAAAAAAACGTGAACTATTCTTTAAACCCGTCTTAGATAAAGCGAAAAAAGCTATTGAAGATGTAAGTAAGGAAAATAAATTCACCTACGTTTTTGATACCAGCGCAGGAGCATTGATTTTTCATTCTGAAGATTCTTATGATGTAATGCCATTGGTTAAAAAGAAATTGGGCTTGAAATAAGCCCTTTTCTTTTATTAAAACCCAGTTAATGAAGCAACAATATCCTATAGGTGTTTTCGATTCGGGTTTTGGAGGTTTAACCGTTTTAAATTCGATCATTCAATCATTACCTCAGTACGATTATATCTATTTGGGTGATAATGCTCGCACGCCATATGGGAACCGTTCATTTGAGACGGTTTATGAATATACCCGTGAAGCAGTAGATTGGCTTTTTAAAAATAATTGCCGTTTGGTTATATTAGCCTGTAATACAGCATCGGCAAAAGCGTTAAGAAATATTCAACAAAAAGATCTTTTAAATTATGGACCACAGCATAAGGTTTTAGGTATAATTAGACCTGTTACGGAAGCAATTGATAGTTATTCAAAAACCAAACATGTTGGGATTCTAGCCACGCAGGGAACGGTAAATTCAGAATCGTATATAATAGAAATTAAAAAGTTTTTCCCTGAAATGACCGTAGTTCAGGAAGCATGTCCTATTTGGGTACCCTTGGTAGAAACATTAGAGTACAAAAGTACCGGCGCCGATTATTTTGTAAAAAAGCATATCGATCAATTGTTAAAAAAGGATTCTTTAATTGATACTATTGTATTAGGATGTACTCATTATCCTTTATTGATTGATAAAATCAGAAAATTTGTACCTGAATACATTCAAATTATTTCTCAAGGATCAATAGTTGGTAATAAACTCGCTGATTACCTTGAGAGACATCCAGAAATTGAAAATCTATGCAGTCAGAATGCTTCAGTTCAATTTTATACAACAGACTCTTCTGATAGTTTTAATATCTTGGCATCAGAATTTTTTGAAAAAGAAATTTCTTCTATTAAAGTTGCTTTCAAATAGCAATTAGTTTCCTATAACTTTTAGTAGATAATTTTGCTCTTTAGTTATACAACGAATGAATGAAATTTGTCCCGCTTCGTTAATATTTAAAATATTATTGCCTGTGGTATGCGGGATGGTTCTTGAAACTTTGCCATTTATATCTATTAGCTCAATATTATACTCATTCGGATAACTGGTGATAATATTCAAAATGCCGTTAGCTGGGTTTGGAAATATTTGGAATACATTATCCCGATCATAATCTTGAAACTTAAGTGGTGATATAGTATTTATTCCTGCCGATAAATTCAAAACTTGATCGTTATAAATGTACTGACCAGTAATGTTTCCGGGCAATACAACCGTTCCAGTTAAACCACTTCCTGATTTTGCTAAATTTACTTCTATGTTACCATCTTTATATGGGATTGATGCATTGATGTTATTCAGATTTCCTAACTCTGGTTTAATTAACACTGAATTAAAACCTGCTTGCATAGGTTGAATACCGGCTATAGTATATAAAAGATAAAAATTAATATGCGAATTCCAAGCATGACAATCAGATCTGCTAAGAACGCTTTCATGTTCACATAAAGTACTTAATCCAAAATTGAGTTGGTTTTTGTATACATCCATGTAATCAAGAATTCTGAAACCTAATCCGCAGCGTGTAAGAGCGTCGAAGAAATGGCATTTGAAGTAAGGAGTAGTGCGGGTAACATTTGCATTTTGTATACAATTTAATAATGCGGTTTTTCCTGTTTCTTGGTTTATGGTTCCGGTAATTACTGCATAAGAATTAGTATGTTCAGAGTAACTATTTTTCGCACTTGTTTCTGCCATCATGTTTTTTGCCGCATCCCAACATTGATTGTATACAGCAGATTTCATTGTAATTGCTTTTTCATTCCATTTATTAGCTTCTGCTGAATTATTTGTGGCATTGAATAAATCAGAAGCGTCTTGCATTGCTTTAATAAAAATCAATGATATCAGTGCCGATCCTCCTGTTTTGGCATTGCTTGGTTCGCCATTAGGAAAAACCCAATCAACAAAATTCCATTCGGTTAAAGGCCCTAATAATCCATTTACGGCCGTTTTACTGTCGTACCAGTTCAGAATCGATTTCACTGTGTTCTCGTATTCACTGAATAATGTAACATCACCTTTAAAATAATATAAGTCGTGTAACATATCTATTGTGTGAAGAGAATAGGTTGGGATAATAATTTTAGTTTTAGGATCAAGAGGATAGCAAGCCGATAAAATTCCCAATGAATTAATTGAATTCAGAATATGTTTGGTGCTGCTTTTAATTAATCGATCGTCTCCTGACATATACAATGCGGTGATGGCCTGATTGTGGTTATCACCTGCATAATTCAATTGTTCATAATAGGGGCAGTCCATCATGGTTTCAAATGAGCATAGTTCCATCGTTTTCCATGATGCGTTCCAGATTGGTGTTATACTATTATCATTGCTATTAAATCGTGCATTTTCAGTATAAGGATAGGCAGTATACTGATTATAAAAATCATTGATAATTAATTCCTCTGATGCAGTTACGATGTCTAATTTCACATATCTAAAAACCCTTATCCAATTTGGGCTAAACATACGTTCACTTCCTCCATCTGGAGAGAATTTATCGAAGGGTCCATAAATATCAGCCCCAGTAAGGCTATCGCGATGCACTTTTTTACCGCCTTTTTCGGCATAATTAGTAAATGGAGATTCGGCGTAGGTAATTTTAATCACGCTATTTTTTCCTTTAGATGTTTTGATAACAGGAAACCCCATGGTAAGCATATCATGATCAAGAATCATACTCATGGTCTTATTTGCGGGAATACTAAGAGTACCTGTACCTTTGATAAAATTATCGGAACCTGTTATTCCTGAAATTCTGCGAATAGAATTAAATCGGGTAATTTTTTCATGCATTAAGGGAATATCACGAACTTCTAGAACCCATTCACAATCAACATTGGGAAGAATTTTGGCATCAGACCAGGAACTATGATCAAAGCCATTTTCTTGCCATCCCCAAATTGATTGTTCTGCGCCCAGTGAGTCTGTGCAACCTATTGCGTACCAGCCATTGGCCCAATCCCACCATTCTAATTTGGTAGCTTGCCATGCGTTATCTTTAATAACTTTCCAATTGCCTTTACCTGTATTCATTACATCTTCCAAGCCTGCAGAACCTTTGAATATGAATGCAGTTTTTGAGCTTAATTGTGCTACGGGTTTATCTTTACCAAAATTGTAAACCTGAACAGCAATTGAATTTTCACCAATTTTGAGATAAGGATAAATGTTTATGGAATCGTATTTCCAATGTTTAATATCGCTGCGGGCAGGACCAAAAGTAACATACGTGCCATTTACATATAATTTGTATCGGGTATCGGCTGATATCAGAACGTTTAAGCTTTTAGGCAAGGAATTGATGGTAACAGTATTTCTAAAATAATAAACGCCATAATCGTTTAAGTTTGCAGTAGGGTGGGTAATCCAGTTGGCATTGCTCATTTGCCCCATTGCGGAGCAAAACATTGCAATGCTAAGTAAGCAAACAAATAAGTTCTTCATTTTCAATAAATTCGTTTAGTTTAAGCAAATGTAGAAAAAAATATTGTAAAAGCAGATAAATTTGATTAATTTCGCAGGCCTGTATTAAAAAATATACTAGGGAGAGTTGGCCGAGTGGTCGAAGGCGCACGCCTGGAAAGTGTGTATACTCCAAAAGGGTATCTGGGGTTCGAATCCCTAACTCTCCGCCAGAGTACAAATCAAAAAAAATCAAAGCCGCCTAAATCTCAGTATTTATG
>JAIFLP010000043.1 GCA_020049015.1 Bacteroidota bacterium
ACTGCATCCATCTACCCATTAAACGAGCTGCAAAATCTTTAAATGAAGCAGTAGGCCCTCTATCTAAGCGCATGATGTGACTCCTTTTATATACATTTTGAAGAGGTACATCAAAATTATAGGCATCGTGCACCATCTCTTGTAAATCAGATGCGGGAATTTCGTCCTTTAAAAATTGATACGCTACAGTACATGCTATATTAGCATAACTTTCCTGCTTGAACCTAAAAAACATAGAGCGATCTAAAACAGGAATGCTCTCGGGCATATATAAACCCTTGTCAGGTGCTTGTCCCGTTAATAAAGCTTCTTTAAACCGCACCTTTGGCGATTGCAAATTAGTTGAATAATACAATAATTCCTTTGACATATTATGCTTTTTCAATTTAACTCTTAATACAATTACAATTTATTTAGATATAAATACTCGTCTTTAAAATCAGTCAGGCAAGGAATTACAGCATCGGCTAAAAGATACTCCTCCATATCCTTTAAGTGAATATCGGGAAGTGCAATAACCCGCATTCCAGCAGATTTAGCTGCTTTCAAACCATTCACAGAGTCTTCTATTGCCAAGCAATCGGCAGGATGAACATGTAACGCATTGGCGGCAGCAAGATATACTGACGGATGTGGTTTCCCTGCAACGGTTGATTCTGATGATTGTAAGTGTTGAAAATACTTTGCTATATGAAAATGATCTACCACAAAACTTATCAAATGCAAAGGTGAAGAAGAAGCGACCGCTAGTTTAATTTTTTTTTCATCAAGAAAATCCAACAATCTAATCAGTCCTTTTTTAATCGGGCGCTGGTGCTCGATTAACTTCAGTACCTTTTGCTCAATTTCATTTTTAACATCGCTAAAATCTTTTCCACTCCACGGTTTATAATTATACCAATGTTTAATAGTTGTAATTCCGTCAAATCCGGTAGTTTGTTTACACAATTCATCGCTCAATTCAATACCCAAACTACCAAACACTTCTTTCTCAGCAATTTTCCAGTAAGGCTCTGAATCTATAAGTACACCATCCATGTCGAAAATAACAGCCTGCACCATACTTACAATTATTTATTGGCACAACGAATAACATCAGCAAAAACACCAGCTGCAGTAACTTCAGCACCTGCACCGTATCCTTTTATAACCATGGGCAATTCTTTGTATCGCTCAGTAGTAAAAAGTATAATATTATTACTACCTTCCAGATTATATGCAGGATGATTAATATCAACCGTCATCAATTGAACAAATGGTTTTCCATTTTCCAAACAAGCTATAAACCTCCATTTTTTACCTTCAGCAGCAATTTTTTTTCTATTTTCTTCAAATGCCGCATCATGCTCCTTCACTTTGCTCCAGAAATTATCTATACTTCCTTCAAAACAATCGGCAGGTAAAAATGTATTTACTTCAACATCTTTCTTTTCAAATTCATAACCCCATTCGCGCGACAGAATTAGAAGCTTTCTAACCACGTCTACACCACTCAAATCAATGCGGGGATCGGGCTCAGAATAGCCTTTCTCCTTTGCCAATTGAATGGTTTTGCTAAGCGGTATTTCAGCACTCAAAGTATTAAAAATAAAATTCAAAGTGCCAGATAAAACTGCTTCAATTTTAACAATTCTATCACCACTCATCACCAAATCATTTATGGTATTAATGATGGGTAAACCAGCACCCACATTGGCTTCGTAAAGGAATTTCACGCTTCGGCGCATGGCAACTTCCCTCAGTTC
The DNA here is from genome assembly GCA_020049015.1 of Bacteroidota bacterium. Lineage (GTDB taxonomy): Bacteria > Bacteroidota > Bacteroidia > Bacteroidales > DTGW01 > JAIFLP01. The sequence goes on from JAIFLP010000043.1 coordinate 1,746, forward strand.
TTTATATAACTGATAGTCGGATGAATTGGCTATCTTATTCGCTGTAACAACTGAAACAAAATTATCTAAGAGTTTCAAATATTGAGCAGATACTTCGGCGCTGGCTGTACAATCAATAAATACCCCATTTGGGAGGTTCATTTCAATAATTTTTTGAGTAAAAAGATCAATATTTATTTTTTCGCCTTTCTCTTTGATCAAGCCCGCATAATTCATAAGCGGAATTCCGTTTTCGTCAAAATAAGCACCATCAACATTAATAATCCCGCATACATTAATTTTCAGCTTGTGCTTTTCCATAAGCAATGCATGCTGCTGCTGTATTTGAGCTAAAAGCTGACCACCAACAGTTCCAGTACCAACCAGAAAAAGGTGCAACTCTTTAAAAGTAGACAAAAAGAAACCCTCATGGATAACACTTAAAGCTTTCTTAAGACTGTCTTTCTTAATGGCCACTGAAATATTTAATTCTGAAGAACCTTGAGCCAAAGCTACAGCGCTAATTCCACTTTTTCCTAATGAGCGAAATAAATTAGCAGAAATACCTGGTGTGTTTTTCATTTTCTCACCTACAATGGCAATAACAGACAAATCATATTCTATTAGAATATTGATTTCCTTTCTGTCAAAAATCTCATTTTTAAACTCCGCATGTATTGATTCTATTGCTTTATCGCTATCTTGCGGAACTATGGCAAAAGTAATTGAATGCTCAGATGACGCCTGGGTGATTAATATTACATTTACCTTTGCTCTAGCCAAAGCACCAAATAAACGCATAGCCGTACCGGGTACACCCACCATCCCTGTTCCCAAAAGGGTAATCAAATTAATATCATTAATAGATGAAATACCTTTGATTAATGCGTGGTTCTCAGAATTTGCATTTTTTTTAATCCATGTTCCCTTAGCAGCTGGATTAAATGTATTGCGAATATGAATAGGTATATTTTTATGATAAACAGGTTGAATAGTAGGAGTATATATTACTTTAGCCCCAAAATGCGATAATTCGATGGCTTCGGCATAAGTTAATTCATCAATTGGCGACGCTTTTTCAACAAAGCGTGGATCTGCATTCATGAAACCATCAACATTTGTCCATATTTCCAATACTTCAGCATTAAGTGCAGCTGCAATAACTGAGGCAGTATAATCAGATCCTCCCCTGCCCAAAGTTGTTACTTCGCCTTTTAAATCGCGGGCAACAAAACCCGGAACAACGGCCAAGCCCTTAAAATTCTTAAACTTCTTTTCAATTAAAGAATTGGTCTGATCAAAATCTATCTTTGCGGAGCAATAATTACTGTCTGTAACAATGAATTCTTGACTATCCATTAATGTCACATCACCCAAAATACAACTAATTATTAAGGATGAAGCACGCTCTCCAAAACTTAATATTTTGGCTTGGGTCTTACAGCTTAACTCATTCACCAAAAATACTCCTTTCAGAATATCGCCCAATTCATTTACCAAAGGCATTAGCTTGTTGCTAAGTTCAGCTTCTTTAGTTGGTTCTACAAGCGTATGGAGCAAATCGAAATGCTGTTTAATCAGAATTGATAATTCCTGAGTATACTCCTCGTTTTTCTGAGAAGCAAGAAGCGAAATACGGATCAAATGATCGGTTACCCCTTTGAAAGCTGAAATAACAATAATGGCATCTTTTTCAGACTGAAGAAGTGCTTTAATGGTCTGAACCCTTTCCATATCAACAATGGAAGAACCCCCAAATTTTAATACTTTTATCATGACAAACGAATATTTACAGGTCAAAACTGACCTGTAAATATATAAATAATTCTTGGGGTATTTAAATAAAATCTCTATCTGATAAACAACATCTCTCTATACTTAGGCAGAGGCCATTTTTCATCGTCTACAATTAACTCCAATTTATCTGAATGATAACGAATTTCTTCAAAAAATGACTGAACCTTTTCAGAATACATAATTGCTTTTTCGCTCTCTGATTCTAAAGAGTTTGCTTTTTTGCGCATTTCTACCATTTCATAAACCTTACGCTTAATAACACTAATGTGTTCCGACATTTCTCGAATCAATTCCATGCGTGGTTCTGACAACTCCTTAAATTCTTTTTCTGAAAATAACGCCTTCATTTTGGCAACATTATCCATGAGCATTGATTGATACTCAATAGCAACTGGAATTACATGATTTAGTACTACATCGCCCAATATTCTAGATTCAATCTGTATTTTTTTAGTATACATTTCAAACTTTATATCCCTGCGGGCTTCCAATTCACGCTCGGTAAAAACCTTCGTATTGCGAAATAATTCCAATGTTTGTTTGCTGAGATAAGAATCAAGCAATTTAGGTACACAAGCCTCCACATTCAATCCACGTTTTACGGCTTCTTTCTTCCACTCATCGCTATAATTATTACCATCAAAGCGTATCTTTTCGGTTTCAGTAATCAGCTTTTTTATTACTTGTAAAATAGCCTCATCTTTTTTCACATTCTTATCAATCAGTTTATCAACATCTTGCTTGAATGATTTCAATTGTTCCGCCATAATGGAATTCAATACAATCATAGGTGCTGCAGTATTGGCACTGGAACCTACAGCCCTAAATTCAAATCGATTACCGGTAAATGCAAATGGAGAGGTACGGTTTCTATCGGTGTTGTCTAAAAGTATTTCGGGTATGCGACCAATAACATCCAACTTAAGACTGGTTTTTTCATCGGGCGACATTTTCGTTTCACTCACTTTTTCAACCAGTTGATCTAACATCTCTGTAATTTGGCTTCCCAAAAACGCAGAAATAATGGCAGGAGGCGCTTCATTGGCTCCTAAACGGTGCTGATTTCCGGCGGTAGCAATACTTGCTTTTAACAATACCGCATGCTTTTGAACAGCAGCAAGTGTATTGACTAAGAAAGTAATAAATTGCAAATTGCTCTTTGGGTTTTTACCGGGTGAAAGCAAATTGACGCCGGTATTGGTAGACATAGACCAATTGCAATGTTTGCCAGAACCATTCACTCCTTTAAATGGTTTTTCGTGCATCAATATTCTGAAATTATGCTTGCGAGCTACATTGCTCATAATTGACATAACCAATAAATTATGATCAACCGCCAAATTACACTCTTCAAAAATAGGAGCTAATTCAAATTGATTGGGTGCAACCTCGTTATGGCGGGTTTTTGCCGGAATACCCAATCTATACGCCTCAACTTCAAAATCTTGCATAAAGGCAGCAACCCTTTGAGGAATGCTTCCAAAATAATGATCTTCTAATTGTTGGTTTTTAGCCGATTCATGTCCGAGCATGGTGCGGCCGCACATCATCAAATCGGGACGGGCATTATACATACCAGCATCGATAAGAAAATATTCCTGCTCCCATCCTAAAGTTGCTATTACTTTTGAAACATCTTTATCAAAATACTGACAAACGTCTACAGCCGCCTTATCTAAAGCATTTAAGGCCTTTAATAAGGGAGTTTTATAATCTAAGGGTTCACCCGTATATGAAATAAAAATAGTAGGAATACATAATGTACGATCGATAATAAATGCGGGTGACGAAGGATCCCACGCAGTATAGCCTCGGGCTTCAAAAGTATTGCGAATACCTCCATTCGGAAAACTCGATGCATCAGGTTCTTGCTGAACCAATAGCTTTCCCGAAAATGCTTCTACTACTCCCCCACTACCAGAATGCTCAACAAAAGCATCATGCTTTTCGGCGGTTCCTTCAGTTAAAGGATGAAACCAATGGGTATAATGCGTTACGCCATGCTCCATTGCCCAAGCTTTCATACCTGTAGCAACCTGATCTGCAACTTTTCTATCTATTCTTTGTCCGAAATCTAAAACCCCTACTACTGCTTCATAAGCATCTTTTGAAAGATACTTTTGCATTTTTCCCTTGTCAAACACTCGCATTCCATAATAATCAGATGTTTTACCCTCTGGAATTTCCACTTTCATGGGTTTATGGGAAAATGCTTCCTCTAATGCTTTAAATCTTAAAATTGCCATAATTGTAAATTTTTAAATTTTGGTCAAATTTACAATTTTTTGACAAGT
>JAIFLP010000061.1 GCA_020049015.1 Bacteroidota bacterium
AATGTTTCCAAAGCAAGCGTTATAAGCGATACCGAATGGATCAAACCAGGCATATCCTCCTGGAGTTGGTTATATGAACCAAGCAGTTCAAAAGATTTTAATGCATTGAAAAAATATGTTGATCTTTCTGCTACTATGGGCTGGGCTTATTCATTAGTTGACGCCAATTGGAATATGATGACAGGTGGAAATATTGAAGATTTGATTACATACGCCCAGTCAAAACAAGTTGAACTGTTTGTTTGGTATAATTCGGGAGGACCTCATAACACAGTAACAGAACAGCCAAGAAATATATTACATGTGCATGAAAGTCGCGACAAAGAATTTGAGAGAATCAGTACCATGGGTATAAAAGGTGTAAAAATTGATTTCTTTGAAAGTGACAAACCAAATGTAATGGCATTGTATTTAGACATACTAGAAAGTGCAGCAAAACACAAACTAATGGTGAATTTCCACGGATGCACCATTCCACGTGGATGGCAGCGCACCTACCCTAATTTAGTAAGCATGGAATCAGTTAGAGGATTAGAAACCTATTTAACAGATAAAGATTTTCCGTCAAAAGCCGCTATGCAAAATACCATACTACCCTTAACTAGAAATGTATGCGGGTCAATGGACTATACTCCTGTTGGTTTAAGTAACAATACCTTCTCGAGGTGGACCAGCAATATGCATGAAATAGCCTTACCTATATTATTTGAATGCGGGATTACCCATATTTCTGATAAACCAGAGGTAATAGAAGCATTAAATGACAGCATTAAAAACTTATTCAAGAATCTTCCAACTGTTTGGGACGAATCGGTATTTATTGATGGTTATCCGGGAAAATATATTATTGTAGCCCGAAGAAGTGGCGATAATTGGTATATAGCAGGAGTAAATGGTTTTTACACTCAAAAAGAAATTGAATTAGACTTAAGTTCATTTAACTTAAAGAAAAAAGAATTTATTCTTTTTAAAGATGGGGCAGAAAAAAACGAAATAAAAATAGAAAAAATAACAATCGATAAGATTAAAATTTCTATACTGCCTGAAGGTGGATTTGTTATTACCAATGCATTATGAGAAAAGTATACACAATAGGTGAAATAACATATGATATTATTTTTAAAGATGGGATGCCTTTTGAATCGAAGCCAGGAGGTTCGGTATTGAATTCGAGCATCAGCTTGGGCCGATTAGGGCTTCCGATATTTTTTGTAGCTCAATGCGGGGATGATCAGATTGGAGAAATGAGCATTCAATTTATTGAAAATAACAATGTACATTGCGAATATATTACCCGTTACAAAGGGAATACTCGAATATCACTTGCTTTTTTAGATGAACAAAACAATGCACAATATCAATTTTATCCAGCCGGCGGTATTTCTAAAACAATATTCCCTAAGGTAAATTCTAACGATATAATCATATTTGGATCGTCATTTGCTTACAAAGATGAAAACAGAGAAGAATTAGTGCAGTTTTTACAAGAAAGCAAAGAAAAAGGAGCCATTATAGTATATGATCCGAATTTCAGAAAGAATTCATTAAATAAATTATCTAGCTATTTACCCCACATCAAAGAGAATATAACGCTTTCATCGCTTATTAAAGCTTCTGATGAAGATATCCAATTAATTTTTAATACCGCTACGCCTGAAGAAGCATATACACAAATTGAAAGAATTAATCCCATTCCATTTATATGCACCGCCAACAAAAAAGGGGTTTGGTATTGTAACGGAAAGCAAATAAAACATTATTCAGTACCTGAAATAATACCTGTTAGTACCATTGGAGCCGGAGATACATTTAATGCAGGTATAGTATACGGCATATTCAAACAAGGTATACTGAGCCAACATTTGAATAAAATGCAAGTAGAATTATGGGATCAAGTAATTCAGCAATCAATCATATTCTCTCAGAGAGTGTGCATGTTATATGATAATTATTTGGATGAATCATTTATAAAAGATAACCAGTTAATAATTAATTAATGTCGCCACTTAAAATCCTTAAAGCTTCCGCAGGTTCAGGAAAAACCTATCGTTTAACACATGAATACCTCAAACTGGTGTTAAAAGATGCACAAGCCTATAAACATATTTTGGCGGTAACATTTACGAAAAAAGCAACTGAAGAAATGAAGAACAGGATAACCAAAGAGTTATTTATCCTGTCATCGGGCAAAGAATCACAGCACATAGAGTTGTTATGCAAAGAGCTTAAATTTAATGAAACACATTTAAGAACACAAGCCAAAATAGCTTTACAAAAAATACTCAACGACTATTCGCGATTTAACATTGATACCATCGACAGTTTTTTTCAACGTATTATTCGCTCTTTTTTACAAGAAATTGGCTTGGATCCGGGATATGAAATTGAACTCAACCAAAGAAAAATATTAGAAGAAGTAACGGCTGATATACTATCAAAATTACATGAGAATAAAGAGTTACAGGAATGGATGATTGATATAGCCGAAGAAAATATCAGTGAAGGTCATTCATGGGATGTACAAAAAGCGCTCATTACATTGGGTAAAGAACTATTTAAGGAGTCGTACCAACAAATTTCGGCTGAATTAAATATAGCCATTCAAAGCAAAGAAAACTTAAAAAGTTTCAAAAGCAAGTTGATCATTCGTAAAAAACAATTTGAAAAAACTTGTACCGAATATGGCGAAAAAGGAATAAAAATTATAGATAATAATGGGTATAGTGTAGACGATTTTGCATATGGTAAAACAGGTGTAGCCAATTTTTTTAATAAATGCACAACACAAGATTTTGATAATATAGGTACTCGTGTTATAGAAGGTATGCAGGATGCTGAAAAATGGGCAAGTAAAAGCAGTCCGAAAAAAAAGGAATTAATTGCATTAGCCAGTACTCAATTAATGCCATTATTAAATGAAGCGGTTGAATATGTAAACTCACAACTGCCCATGATTGAAACCATCCAAAATATTCTAAAAAGTTTTGGTTACATAGGGGTTTTGTACGATTTAATGCTAAAAATAAGGGAGTATACATTTGAAAACAATTCTTTTCTGTTATCCGATTCGGGTGATTTTTTAAAAAGAATAATTGAAGGCTCTGAAGCCCCGTTTGTATATGAAAAAACGGGTGTTTTTATAAAAAATTTTATGATTGATGAATTTCAAGATACTTCATCCAATCAATGGAATAATTTTATTCCACTATTAGAGAATAGTTTGGCCGAAAACCACCAAAATTTAATTGTAGGCGATGTTAAACAATCTATTTATCGCTGGCGCAGCAGTGACTGGAAAATATTAGCCAACGAAGTTCAAAAACAATTTAGTGATGATCAAACTTCTATTGAGCACTTATCGGACAATTATAGGAGCTGTCCCCATATTATAGACTTTAACAATGCCATATTCAGTGTATCCTCAGAAATTCTTCAAGATCATTTTAATAAACTATGCACACAAAAAAATAATACCTATTCAAAATTAATTACCAACGCGTATCTCGATGTAGAGCAAGATTATCCAACAGGAAAAGAAGCTGATATTCAAGGATCAGTTCGAATTGATTTTGTAAATAATGAAAATAAAGATTTCAAAGAAAAGGCTGTCAATAAAGCCATTGAATACATAGAACAACTTCAAGAAAAAGGATATCATGCAAGAGAAATAGCCATTATTGTTAGAACAGGTAAAGATGGAAAATTGATAGCAGATGCTCTTTTAAATTATAAAGCGAGCAAAGCAAGCAAACCAAATATACAGTACGATTTTATTTCAAGCGATTCTATCTATTTATTCAATGCTCCTTGTATTCAATTTATCGTGAGCATATTAAAATACTATATATCGCCTGAAAACAGTATTAATAGGAATATTCTATTGCATCATTATTACAAATTAAATCATATTGAAAACGGTAGTCAGAATTTTTTACCGAACCAAAACAACAGTATTCCCAACGAAGAATTGTTGGCCCTGTTAGAAAAAATATACAAAGAAAACATTAGCAAATCGTTATTTGAAATAAATGCTGCCATTACCAAAGAATTCAATTTAAATCAAAACGAATATAATATCTCATATTTACAAGCCTATTACGATTTAATACTCGATTTCTCAAGAAAATATAGCGGTAATTTAAAACAATTCATTGATTGGATTGCTGAACATAGTGATGCAACATTATCGATTAATGAATCGCAAAATGCTATTCGAATCATCACCATTCATAAGGCAAAAGGATTGCAGTTTAAAAATGTAATTATTCCGTTTTGCAGTTGGGAATTAGAAAGTACCCGAGAGTATATGACGCCCTTTATTTGGTGTAATACCCAAGCAACCGATTTAAAAGATTTGCCTTATATCCCGATTAAATATAATAAAATTAAAAATACCGTATTTCAACAAGAATACAACACCGAAAAAGTTCAAATGTTGGTTGATAATTTAAACTTGTTATATGTTGCCTTTACACGTTGCTGTAACAATTTGTATATAGTAACACCCAATAATCCTAAACTAGAACTAAAAACAACCGGCGATTTGTTGCTGCAAACTCTAAAAAGAAATACTCAGAATAATAAACATGAAATCATACTCAATGCAAATTTAAATGAAGATGTTTATCAATTAGGTACCATAGAAACAGCTACGAGCAAAGAAAAGGAACAGAAGCATTTTGTTGATTGGCGCAAAATAAGAACCGGCAATAGTCGTCAAACCATACGTCAGAAAAGAAATTACGATACTTTATATTCGAATGCTAGTAATTTAAATTTACTGGAAGGTAATTACATGCATCAAGTAATGGCCGATATTCAATATGAAAAAGATATTCCTCAGGCGATAGAAAAATTGTATTATTCAGGAAAAATAAGTTTGCAGGAGAAGGAAATAATAAGAAATAAAATAGAGAATCTAATAAGCACAGAAAAAGCACGCCATTGGTTTTCGGAAGATTACGAAATACTCAATGAAAAAGAAATAATAACGCCCGAGAACAATCTGTACAGACCAGATAGGATTATTACTAAAAACAATGAAGCAATAGTTATTGATTATAAATTTGGCGATATAAAAACAAAAAAACACCGAAAACAAATCTCGTTGTACACCCAATTATTAAAAGAAATGGGATATATAAAAGTGAGTGGATATTTATGGTATGTTCAAGGAAATGAAATTGAATTAGTAGAATAAATGCAAGAATCTAAAAATCCATATCAAAACGAAAAAAGGTATCAATCCTATTCAGAATATTTAAAAGGTATTTTTGGAAGCAGGGTTCAAAAGCTAAGTATTGATGCAGGTTTTACCTGTCCCAATCGCGATGGTAGTATTGGAAGGGGCGGTTGTATTTATTGCAATAATGAAGGATTTAGTCCTTCGTACTGCCATGCTGCAAAAAGCATAACCCAGCAAATTCAAGAAGGAATAGAATTCCATAGCGTTCGATATAGAAGAGCTCAACAATATTTAGCTTATTTTCAGTCGTACACCAATACATATGCTTCGGTAGAAAAACTTGAGAAAATGTACAACGAAGCACTCAGTTTTAATGATGTTGCAGGCTTAGTGATAGGAACCCGACCCGATTGTGTTAACAATGAAATACTTGATTTAATCGAACGTATTTCAAAAAAAGTATATGTTATTATTGAGTATGGTGTTGAAACAACCAATGAAGAAACACTCATTACCATAAACAGAGGACACAGCTATCAATTAGCCAAAGAAATCATTCACGAAACAGCCAGAAGAAACATAAAAACTGGAGCTCATTTCATCATCAATTTACCAGGAGAACCGGCCAACACATTTATACAGCAAATAGACGAAATATCGGCGTTACCCCTCACCAGCATAAAATTTCACCAATTGCAGGTATTACGAAATACTGTATTAGAAAAAAAATACAAATCAGATCCAAGCATATTTAAACCCATTACGTTGGAAGAATATTTGGATATAATCATTGAGATTGTTGAGCATTTGAATCCGAATATCGTGATAGAGAGAATTGCTTCGGAAGTACCACCCAGGCATTTGGTAGCAGGTAACTGGGGACTCATAAGATATACCGAAGTTGCCCGTTTATTTGAAAATAAAATGGCAGAAAAAAATACTTGGCAAGGAAAATATTATAAGAAATGAAAGCGTTTTTAAAAATTGTTGCAGAAGATTTAATACAAAAAACGGGAGGTGATTTTAAAAACTTCCGCATTGTATTTCCCAATAAGCGAGCACGGGTATACTTCAATTTTCATTTAGCGCAATTAATCAACAAACCTATTTTTGCTCCCGAATACTACACCATTAAAGATTTATTCAGTCGCATTAGTCAGCTAGAAATAGCCGATGATACCATCCTCATTTTTGAATTGTATGAAAGTTATTGTAAGATAAAAAACAGTACTGAAAGTTTTGATAAATTCTTTAAATGGGGCGAAGTTATGCTCAATGACTTTGATGAAATAGATAAATATTTAGCTTCGGCCAAGGATATTTATAGCAATTTAAAAGATTTAAAAGAAATTGAAAGTCGGTTTGATTATTTGAGTGAAGAACAAAAGAAGCTAATTTCAGCATTTTGGCAGCATTTCGGGACCAATGATTACAAAGATTATAAAGAACAATTTGTAAAAACTTGGGAAGCATTGCCCCTCATTTATGACGAGTACAAGAAAAATATAGAAAACAAGGGTATTTGTTACGAAGGGATGATGTTTAGAAAAGCGGCAGAACTAATCAAGGCAAAAACTATTGATGATATAGATGATACTATTTATTGTTTCATTGGATTTAATGCCATAAATCCTTGTGAGGAATTGCTTTTTCACCATTACCAAGCACGTGATAAAGCTATGTTTTACTGGGATTACGACCAACACTACATCAAGAATACCAGTCATGCAGCAGGAGAATATCTAAGAAGTAATATTCTCAAATATCCACAACAATTATCGAGTTCACTATTCAATAATTTAAAAACAGAAAAAAGCATACGAGAAATTGCTATCAGCTCAGAAACAGGACAGACACAGGTAGTAGCACAAATATTGTCAGAAATGAGTGCAGATGAATTAGAGAACACTGCCATTATTTTATCCGACGAACAATTACTGTTACCACTCATTAACGATATACCAGATAATATAAAGGATGTAAATATTACCATGTCCTACCCTATTTCTAATTCAAATATCGCTTCACTACCAGAAAGCATTGCATCGTTATATAAAAGGGCTAAGACAGAAGGTAAAGAAATTGCATATTTCTATCAAGATATTTTGCAAATTATAGGGAATCAAATTATAAAAGAAATTTATCCAGAAGATGCTAAGAGTATCAGAAATAATATTGTAAATTACAATAAATTCTATATCTATCAAAGTTCGTTGTCGAAAAATGAATTGTTTACATCCATATTTTCATTTCCTAGCAGCGGAGTAGCATTGATTCAGCAATTGAAGAAAATTCTACACAATATTTATCAAAAGCGGAATCAAATAAATGAAGAAGAAAACAATCATTTTGTTATTGAAAACGAAATTAGTTTTAGAATAACGGAAGAACTCAACAAAATAGAATTACTGCAAGCTACACATAAAATAGAACTAAGCATTGAAACCATCAACCGTTTAATCAGATTATTTATTAAACGTGCCGGAATGAATTTTGAAGGAGAACCTCTAAAAGGCTTGCAAATAATGGGAGTATTAGAAACTCGTTTGCTGGACTTTAAGAACATCATAATGGTATCGGTGAATGAAGGGAATATGCCTAAAAATAGTCAGTATATATCATTTATTCCCTATCATTTACGAAAAGGATTTGGATTAACAACGTATGAAAATCAGGATATTATTTATGCTTACTATTTTTATAGAAGTATACAGCGCTCGGAAAACATAAGTTTTATTTATCACAACCGCGATACAGGTATTAAGGCAGGAGAGATTAGTCGCTATTTATTGCAATTAAAATATGAAGAACAATTCCCTATCGAAAGCATGGTATACAGTTCTAATTTAATTAAGGATAGCATACAAACAATTAGTATTAAAAAAAGTGACGAAATATATGAGAAACTGCTTTTATACACTAAGAATAAAAAGCTCTCTCCTACTGCCATTGATATGTACATCGATTGTCCGTTAAAATTTTATTTTCATCATATTGCCAAGATAGCGGAAGAAGATGAAGTAAGTGATGAAATTGACAGTGCAGGCTTAGGAAATATTTTTCATGCCACAATGTATTCTTTATACAAAAATTATATTGGGAAAGAAATAAAGAAAGTAGATTTACAAGAGATTACAAAGAATAAAAAGCTTATTGAAGAGAGCATATTAGAAGCCTTTAATGAGTATTTCTTAAAGAAAGAAAACGGTAAAGCAAGTTTACTTGATATTCAAGGTAAGAACATAATTGTTTATAACGTTATATTGAAATACATAAACAATTTATTAGAATATGATATGGGGATAGCGCCCTTTACCATGCTCTATTTAGAAAATTCGGTTGAAAGCAAAGTTGAAATTAACAAGAAAACCATGAGCATATCTATTGGTGGTATTATAGATAGAGTGGATGAGAAAGACAATTATTTGCGGGTGATTGATTATAAAACGGGAGGGAAAAATAATATTAAAACGAAAGTGATTGCAGAATTATTTGATCATTCCATAGAGAAACGGAATTCGCCACTGCTTCAAACATTGATATATTCGAGCATCATATCCAAAACCAATACAAAGAGTATAATACCCGGATTATATTACATTCGAGAATTATTCGATAAGGACTATGATTGGAAAATTAAAAGCGATAAAGAAAATGTAACTTTCGATGCCGTAAAGAATGAATTTGAGGAAGGTTTGCAGCAGATTATAGAAGAAATATTCAATAGAGAGTTTGAATTTCATCAAACCGAATTTGATGAAAAATGCAGTTATTGCAATTTTAGGGAGATATGTGAGAGATAATTCTATAGAAATTGGTTTAGCATTATTAAATATTGCAAATTCAATCCTTATAAAGCATCAAAATGGAGATGTAAATACAATATTTAAAGAAGAATAAGAATCCTGTTGTTATGTTGTAAAATTTATTTACATTTGTAATAATAACTAAAAGATTAATTAATATGAAGCGAATTACAGGATTGCTATTTTCATTAGTTTCCTTTATTATATCGTGTTTTCCTCAAAGTAAGAGCAAGCCTAATATTATAGTTATAATGACCGACGATTTAGGTTATACAGATTTATCTTGTTATGGTAATCAGTTTAATGAAACGCCAAACATCGATAGTTTAGCAAATGGCGGCATTCGGTTTACCAATTCTTATTCAAGTAGCCCAGTTAGTTCACCATCACGAGCAGGATTTTTGACAGGAAAACATCCGGCACGACTACAATTGACTAATTTTTTAGTTGGGAATAAAATTGATTCAGCTTCACCAGTTTTACCCGCACCCTGGAAGCCTTATTTAAACGCATCAGAATTGACAATTGCAGAAGTTTTACAAAGTAATGGTTATAAAACAGGGATTGTTGGTAAATGGCATGTAGGAAATCATGATAGTATAGCTCCATGGAATCAAGGGTTTAACTACACTAGAATGATAGGGAAAAATTCATTAGATTATTACAACTACAGCATTTTTGAAGACTCATATCAAAAAGAATTTACGGATAATGGAACAAGCTATTTAACAGATAAACTGACAGATTATGCTGAAGAGTTTATTTCAGAAAACAAAGAAAAACCATTTTTTTTATACTTAGCGTATACAGCGCCTCATGTTTTATTAGTACCCAAAGGTGAAAAATTGAAAAAATACCTATTTAAGTATAATAAATACAATGATAAATACAATCCATACTACGCAGCAATGATTGAAAGTATAGATGAGGGCGTAGGACGATTGGTCTCATTACTAAAAAATAAAGGATTGTTAGATAATACGCTTATAGTTTTCACCTCTGATAATGGAGGAGTATCAGTAGCCGAGTTAGGACCAGTACCTACCAATTTAGAGCCTTTAAACAAATGGAAAGGATATGTTTATGAAGGCGGAATAAGGATACCAACGATAGTGTATTGGAAGAATAAAATTACATCTGGTAACATTGAAGACAGTTATTTTAGTAATATTGACTTTTTTCCCACATTTACAGAGCTATGCGGCATTAATATAAATCCTGATAAAATAGATGGAAAAAGCATAAATTCACTTCTATTTAACAATAGCAATAAAACCTACAATCGAGGACCATTATATTGGCACTATCCTCACTTTTCGAATCAAGGAGGTAGACCAGCAGGTGCTGTTAGACAAGGTAAATATAAACTTATAGAAAATTTTGAAACAGGAGCAATACAATTATTCGATTTAGAAAAAGATATATCAGAATCAAAGAATTTAGTTCTTGAAAATCCTCAAAAAGCTAATGAAATTCATCAATTGCTTATCAAATGGAGGAAAGAAGTGAATGCTTCAATGGTGCTTACAAATCCATTATATAAATCAAAATAATTAGTAAGTTTAATTTGCAATTTTAAAACGATTGTATTTTTTTTCAATAAATACTTTTATAATAAATTTACATGTATAAAAAGAAATTCATTATCTATCTTTTTCTAGTCATTACAATTAATGCCTGCAACAAGGGAAAAAAATCTGATAATTTAAGTAAAAAATCGACTGAAATTGAAGTTGATGTACATATAGTATCTCCTAAGTTAATGAAACATCAAATTGAAATAAACGGATCGATTTTATCTAATGAAGAAATAGAATTACGGCCTGAAGTATCGGGTAGGATAAAAAATATTTTATTCAAAGAAGGAGAAGTTGTTAATAAAGGCCAGTTGCTAATAAAACTAATAGACGATGAGCTTCAAGCGCAATTACAAAAGAATGAACTTCAAATTCAACTTGCAAGTAAAGAAGAATTCAGAAAAAAAGAATTACTATCTATAAAGGGAATAAGTGAAATGGAATATGATGAAATTGTGCATCAATTGAACAGTTTTAAGTCAGAAAGAGCCATAATTCAAGCAATGATATCCAAAACAGAGATATTTGCCCCCTTTTCTGGAATTATTGGAATTAGAAATGTTAGTGAAGGAGCCTTTGTTACAAATACAACCAAAATTGCAACATTACAACAAAACAATCCTGTAAAAATAGAGTTTAGCATACCGGAACGATATGTTTCAATAATTAAGAAAGGGAAAAAAATTACCTTTTCAACTGCAAGTAGTGAAAAAGAATTTATAGCCAATATTTATGCATTTGAGCCAAAAATTGATCTAACCACACGATCAGTAAAAATACGAGCAATGGCAGATAATAGTGACAATTTATTATTTCCGGGTTCATTTGCTAAAATAAATTTTGATTTAACAAAAGAAAACAAAAGTATCGTTTTGCCAACAAAAGCAATTATTCCAATCCTTAATGGAGAACAAGTTTTTATAATAAAAAATGGTAAAGCAGTTGCTAAAAGGGTAAAATCGGGACTTCGAACAAAGGATGAAATTGAAATAATAGAAGGACTATATCCTACAGATACAGTAGTATTGAGTGGACTCATTCAAATGAAAGAAGGAACATCATTAAGGGCAAAACAACAATAATAATACAATGAATATAGCCTCCATAAGTATCAACAGACCTGTTTTAGCATCTGTGCTTTCAATCATGATTGTATTGTTTGGTTTAGTTAGTTTTGGCAAGCTAGGACTAAGAGAGTATCCCAGTGTTGATCCACCGATAGTAACTGTTACCACCACCTATACAGGAGCCAATGCTGATATAATTGAATCGCAGATTACTGAACCACTTGAAACATCCATTAATGGCATATCGGGAATAAGAACTATTAATTCTACTAGTAGCGATGGAAGAAGTATAATTACAGTAGAATTCAATTTAAATGCCAGTATGGAAGCTGCAACCAATGATGTACGCGACAGGGTTTCACGAGCTGTAAAAAATTTACCATCTGATGTTGATCCACCTGTTATTGTAAAATCTGATGCTGACTCTGATCCAATTATCATTATGTCGGTTGTAAGTGAAAAAAGAGACCTACTTGAACTTACAGACTTTGGAAATAACATATTAAAAGAGAGGTTGCAAACCATAACTGGTATTAGTGAAATAAGAATATTTGGAGAAAAAAAATATTCGATGAAGCTTTTGCTCGATCCGAATAAAATGGCTGCGTATAGTGTAACACCAACAGATATAAGGAATGCTCTCAATAGAGAAAATATTGAACTTCCATCAGGAAGAATTGAAGGATATCAAACCGAATTAACTATCAGAACATTTGGCCGACTAACCACAGAAGAAGATTTTAACAACCTAATATTATACGAACAAAACAACACGATAATACGACTTAGAGATGTTGGTATAGCAATGTTATTACCCGAAAATGAGCGAACATTATTGAGAGGAAATAATGGCATACCCATGATTGCACTTGCCTTAATTCCACAGCCTGGTTCAAGTCATATAGCTATTGCAGATGAATTCAATAAAAGAATTGAGCTTCTAAAAAAAGAATTACCATCAGATATTTCATTAACAGTAACATTTGATACAACAATAAATATTCGAAAATCGATAAAGGAAGTAGAAGAAACTATTTTAATAGCGTTCCTTCTAGTTGTAATAATCATTTTTTTATTTTTACGGCATTGGAAAACAACACTTATACCAATAGTAGCAATTCCCATTTCATTAATTGGGTCTTTCTCTATTATGTATATTTCTGGTTTTACTATAAATATACTTACACTACTAGGTATTGTTTTGGCTACAGGCTTGGTTGTAGATGATGCTATTGTAGTATTGGAAAATATTTATAAAAAAATAGAACAAGGTGAAACACCGGTTAAAGCGGGTCATAAAGGGTCGCATGAAATTATATTTGCAATCATATCAACTACCATTACACTAGTCGCTGTATTCGTCCCCATAATTTTTATCAGCGGAATTACAGGGAAATTATTCAGGGAATTTGCAATAGTAGTATCAGGATCTGTTATTATTTCAGCATTTGTATCACTTACGCTAACTCCGATGATGAGTGCACATTTGCTAAAAAAAACAAACACAAATAATAAGCTATTTTTAAAGAGTGAACGATTCTTTGAAGGAATGACAAATTTATATCAACATACGTTAAAATCATTCATAAAAAAAAGATGGCTGGCAATTGTAATTATGATTGTGACGATAATAATAATTGTTGGATTAGGAATGTTAATACCATCGGAATTAGCTCCTACTGAAGATAAAAGTAGAATTCGCATCATGACCACCGCACCCGAAGGCACATCGTACGAATCAATGAGCGATTATATGGCTACACTTATAAGTTATGTAGATACCATAAAAGAAAAAGACGTTTTAATTTCGCTAGTAGCACCGGGGATGGGAGCTGTTAATACTGGTTTTATAAGGCTTGGATTAACGCCTCCTGATACACGTAAAAAATCACAACAAGATATCACCGATGAACTAAACCAACAGTTAAAACAATTCAATTTTTCGAAAGCATTTGCCACACAGGAGCAAACAATTGGAAGAAACTCTGGTTTACCCGTTCAAATAGTAATACAGGCTCCAAACTTTGAGCAACTCAAATTAACCCTTCCTGGTTTATTAGATAAAATTCAATCAGACAAAACTTTTCAAGTGGTTGATGTTAATTTAAAATTTAACAAACCTGAATTAAAAGTAGAAATTGATAGAGAAAAAGCAAAAGTTTTAGGTTTATCTGTAAAAGATATTGCTGAGAATATTCAGTTGTTCTTTAGTGGCCAAAGGTATGGTTATTATATAAATAACAACAAACAATACATGGTAATTGGACAAGCAGATCGCGAAGATAGAGACGAACCTTCGGATATTCTATCAATTTATGTTCGAAATTCACGTGGAGAATTGATACAATTAGGGAATGTATTAAAATTCACAGAACAAAGCAGTCCTCCTCAATTGTTCAGATATAACCGTTATGTTTGTGCCATCATATCAGCACAACCGTCAAAAGGTATTTCGCTTGGCGAAGGAATTACGACCATGCAAGAAATTACAAAAGAAAATCTCCCCGTAGATTTTTCGACTTCACTTACTGGTACCTCAAGAGATTTTGCAGAAAGTTCTAGTAGTATTTTTTATGCTTTTCTATTTGCTCTTGTCTTAATTTATCTTGTATTAGCTGCACAATTTGAAAGTTTCCGCGATCCATTAATTATAATGTTTACGTTACCTCTTGCGATAGGAGGAGCAGTTTTATCACTTTACATTTTCAATCAATCATTAAATATTTTTAGCGAAATTGGAATTATCGTTCTAATTGGAATTGTAACAAAAAACGGTATTTTAATTGTTGAATTTGCCAATCAAAGACGGAATACCGGATTATCCATTAATGAAGCAGTAATTGATGCTGCTACACACCGATTGCGCCCCATATTAATGACAAGTATGGCTACTATTTTAGGAGCGCTACCAATAGCACTAGCATTAGGAGCAGCAGCTAAAAGTAGAGTTCCTATGGGAATTACCATAATAGGAGGACTTCTCTTTTCATTGTTTTTAACACTTTATGTAATTCCGGCCATATATACTTACTTATCAAAACCTATAAAAAATGCAAAGAAACATTAATATTTCTCTCATTTTCCTAATTATGTCTATAAAAGCGTATTCAGCTAATGATACTCTAACGCTTTCAGATGCAATTCAATTGGGATTAGAAAATAATTATTCTATTAAAATTGAAGCCAATAACAACAAAATTTCTTCCAACAATAATACACTTGGTAATGCAGGATTTTATCCTATTATTAACGCACAAGGTTCTTTGATAAACAATATTAACAATACCCAACAGATATATAGCAATGGGACTATTGTTGACAGAAAAAATGCGACTTCATACACAGTTAATCCCGGCATTTCACTAAACTGGGTTCTGTTTGATGGATTTAAAATGTTTATTGAAAAGCGGAAATTTGAAACATTAGAACAAATGGGCAATCTTAATTACAAGATGACTGTTGAAAATACAATATCAAATATTATCGTAACATACAATAGTATTATTCAGCAAAAAAAAAATATTTCAAATTTGCAAAACGCATTGAATATCTCGAAACAAAGATTGATTATTTCAGAAATGAAGGCCAAACTGGGAAGTTTATCAGAATTAGGCATTTTAGAAGCTAATGTTGATTTAAATCAAGACAGTGCAGCTCTATTAAAGCAACTTGCCTCTATAAAAAATACAAAAGCTACATTAAATAAATTGCTCAACAGAAATCTAGAAATTGATTTTGAAGTTGAAAATAATATATTTCTACTTACAAAATTTAATTATCAACAATTACTCCAAAATACCTTAGAACAGAACAGTAGTGTTTTATTATCAGAACAAAATGAATTGATATCTGGTTTGGAATATAAGCTAACTCACGCACCCCTATTTCCCAAAATAAGTATTTTTTCGGGTTATACATACAACATAACAGAGAATCAAGTTGGTTTTATGCTATATAATAAAGGTATTGGTTTTAATTATGGAATAAATTTCTCATATCCTCTGTTTAATGGAACAAACAACCTTAGAAATATAAAAAACTCAGCCATTAAAAAAGAAAATGCCTCATTCGAAAGTAGATTAGTAAAAACTGACGTAGAAAGTATGATTTATGAACTATATAATAATTATGAAATTACGATTGATTTGATCAATTTTGCGTATAAAACAGTTGAACTTTCAGTTAAAACCAGTCAAATTGCTTTCGAAAAATTCAAGCTAGGAGAAATAAACGACATTGATTTTAGATTGACCCAATTAAAACAATTAGAAGCAGAACAGCAACTTATTATAATGCAATACGAAGCAAAACAATATGAAACGGAATTAATGAGACTTAGTGGAAATATATTGAGGTAAAAAAACAGGAATAAAAAAAGGGATCATTAATCCCTCTTATTTGCACTTTTCGCTTTTTTGTCAGCTCTTTTTTCCTTTAATGATTTTAAAGGCTCCTTCTTAACTTTCTTCTCTGCAACTTTTTCTTTAGCCATGACTTACATAGTTTAAATTAGCTATAAAGGTAATAAAAAAACTTATTAAACGCAATAGAAGTAACAAGCAAATTTGTTTTTGCCAGAGAATAGGGAGTTGCTGGGATGCAAAGGTGCTAAGAAGCTTTGTTATCAGCTTAATTATTAATTGTTTAAATCAGTAAGGCTAACATAATTTTAGAAATAGAAATATACAACATTTCCTTTTTCGTTCAGCTCAGGCATGTAGCCTAAGCCGAACGGGGGGGGATGAAGGTAACATTGAGAGGTGATAGGAACGAAGTGAAAGTGATTTTGACCGGCCCTTCGGCTCCGCTCAGGGACCGGTATAATCAAATTAAAATCTGTTTTTAATAAAATACTACCTATAAAAATCAATAGATGGCTGGGCTAGCTAAACTTTTGCGTCCCATCTGAATTCACACTATTGTTGAACCAAAACGGACAAGATAAGTAATAAAAACTCCTTAGCTTGACGGCTATGGAAAAAGAATAAAGCCGAACGGGTGTGTGAAACCAATTAAATAAATTATATTGTTACATTTTGAATCCGTTTTATTTATTTGTTTTTTTGTGTATGAATAAATGTAATTGTTATGACTACAAAACAAGTTAACGTATCGAATAAAGTGCAAGCAAAAAAACTAGCGATTTTTTTTGCGAAAGCAAGAGTATGTGGATGCTGTTTCTTTGATTGAAGAAACAATTCCCATAAAAAACGATGAATAAAACCTCCCTGGTCGTCCGGCTACAAATTCTGAAATAGAAACCTTATTTAAAGAAATGGATAAGCAAGGCAAGAAAGGGATCTCATCAGCTGCTTTAAATAAAAAAATTGCTAAATGGAAACAAAACCAATACGAATAGTTTGGCAATTATTAGCTGAATAGTCATTGATTAAAATCCACAAATACATAACAAAAGAGAATCCTTTAAATGCAAATATGTTTATTGACCGCCTGTATGAATTTGGAGAAAGCTTAAAGATACAGCCTGAAAAATACCCAATCAATCGTTTTCCAAAATACAAAAATCGTAATTATCGCACTGCAATTTTTGACAGAAATTATATATTTTTTTACAGGTATGATACAAAGTTTTTAAACATTAGCAACATTGTGCATACCTCCCGTCTTAAATAAATGCAAAGAATGTTCCCAATTGCGATGAAATGGTATTGTTGATTTTTCTCTACCAAGATGTCAGGGCTAGGGACCCTTTTGGAATTATATCTATTTTTTACATTCCAATTTAAATTAATCATATAAATATTTTACAAAAGAAAGAACTCAATTTTTATAAAATTGCAAAAAAATATCAAAAAATTTCTCTTTTTTAAAAACTACTTTTATATTGGCAGCGAGAAAGATTAATAATTTTTATTTTAAATCTTTTTAAATGAACTTGAAATCACAAAATGTGACATCGAGTTATTACTCTTGTTAAATAATAATAAAATGAGCCAATCGATAGAAATATCAAGCAAATAAATAGAAAGTAAATTTTTTTATATCCGTAGTTTAAAAGTTATGATAGACAGCGATTTAGCTGAACTATACGGAATAGAAACAAGAGTTTTAAATCAAGCTGTAACCAGAAACATGAAAAGGTTCCCTGAAGACTTTATGTTTCAATTAACTGAAGAAGAATGGATGATTTTAAAAACAAAAAATGCGACCTTATCTGGTTGGGGAGGCCGTCGTAAACTCCCAAATGTATTTACAGAACATGGAATATTAATGTTATCAAGTGTTTTAAACTCAGACAGAGCAATTAAGGTAAACATTAAAATAATGCGAGTTTATGTCAGGATAAGAGAATTAATTATAGCTCATAAAGATATAATGAACAGGCTGGATCAGGTTGAAAATAAACAGGTAGAACATGACAATAGTATTGTGTTAATTTTTGAATATTTGAAGCAATTTGAAGAAGCCAAGCATCAGCAGTTAGAACAGGCAAACCGTAAGAGAATAGGATTTAATGCAGAAAGAGAATAAATTAAAATACCTCCGTATTTATTGCCTGCGGCAATGCAATGGCTGGCTGCAAGAGCAATAGGAATAGGAATAATATTTTGCAAAAGCAGAATGGCATGGGGTAAAGATAGGGATTTTTGGGGAGATGCAAAAAACAGGAAAAATGGTGATAGGGACGAGGGATGAGGTGTTAGGGAAATGACCGGCCCTTCGGCTCCGCTCAGGGACCGGAGGCTTCCAAATTTTAGTTACGAAAGATGATTAATAACCGAAATTTGTTATTAGGATACGCCGGTGGCTGAGCGTAGCCGAAGCCAAAGGGACTGGCCCTTCGACTACCCTTCGGCTACGCTCAGGAACCAGCTCAAGGACCGGCCCTTCGGCTCCGCTCAGGGACCGGAATATTCAAAATAAAATCTGTTTTTAATAAAATATCACCTATAAAAATCAATAGATGTAAGGGCTAGCGCCCCTTATACGACCGATCAGAATGATCTCTTTTGTCTAACTTTTACGAAAAATCTTTAATTGGATTTTTTTTTTATTGTAGACATAAGTCTATTATGATATTTTCGAATCAGGCATGAAACCTATTTCGAACGGGGGATGTGGTTATTTTCGATTCTCCCATATTTTAGGATTACAACTGGTATGTTGGATGGCTAAAACATAAATAACGTCATCTTCTATTATAAAAAAAATACCAAATGGAAATCGCTCGGTTAAAGCTCTTCGGACATTCTTATAGACTATTTGAAATTGCAATGGACTTCTTTGGATGGCATTGATTTTTGCATCTAAGGCTAGTACAAACTCATCCCCTTAGCCTTCTCTTTTATCATTATACCAAATAGCCGCTTCAGTGGCGTCATACTCAGCATAAGGCTTGATTATCAGCTTATGCATCAGAATCGACTTTGTATTCTGGCTTTAACATCGTTCCAATTTGAACCTTCTAGGGGTCTCGTTTTTTGCGCTTCTAGTCTTTCATCAAGCAATTGCATGATTTCTGCAGATAATTCAACTTGCTCTTCTTTTTCTGCAATGCTATCCCATATG
>JAIFLP010000133.1 GCA_020049015.1 Bacteroidota bacterium
TGTCCCCAATTTTGTAACTGCCACTCACTACTTTTCCCGCATAACCTCTATAATCGGTATATTCATTCTGATCGGGACGAATAACGTATTGTACATTAAATCGTGCTGGTAGATTTTCTTGATCTTTAATATTTACGTTTTCTAAAAAGTCAAGTAATGTTTCACCTTTATACCAATCCATTTTAGAGCTTTTGTTTACAACATTATCTCCTTCTTTAGCTGAAATGGGAAAAAAGGTTAATTGCATGCCGTCGCTAATTAGCTGGTCGGCATATATGCTTACTTCATCTGCTAATTGATTAAAGCGATCTTGGCTGTATGCTACTAAGTCCATTTTATTAATACATACAGCTACATTTTTTATTTTTAATAAATGGGTTATGTACAAATGCCTGCGGGTTTGTTCAATAATGCCATTGCGGGCATCTATAAGTATTATAGTAGATTGCGAATTGGATGCTCCTGTAATCATGTTTCTAGTATATTCAACATGTCCGGGTGTATCGGCAATGATAAATTTTCTTTTTGATGTATGAAAATAAATATGGGCTACATCTATTGTTATACCTTGTTCGCGCTCGGCTGTTAATCCATCGGTTGCAAAGGATAAATCCATTTCATCAAGTCCTTTTTTTATAGATGCTTGCTTTATAGCTTCTATTCTATCTGTGGATAAGGAGTTGGTATCATATAGCAAGCGACCAATTAATGTGCTTTTTCCATCGTCTACACTTCCTGCTGTGGTAAATTTTAATACTTTCATTTCTTTATTTATTTTAAAAATATCCCCCTTGTTTTCTTACTTCCATCGCATTGTCACTTCTTCTATCGTCCATGCGGGCTCCTCGTTCACTTATGGTAGAACTGCTTATTTCTGAAACTACTGTTTTTAGATCGGCTGCATCGGAAACAACGGCTGCGGTGCAGGTCATGTCACCAACTGTTCTAAAACGAACGGTTTCTTCAAAAACTTTCTCACCATCTAAATTGATAAAATTTGAATAAGGCCAATAAAATCCTTCCCGTTCAAATATTTTTCTTTTATGAGCAAAATATATAGAAGGCATTTCCATTTTTTCTACTTCAATGTACTTCCATACATCTAATTCGGTCCAATTACTTATAGGAAATACCCGCACGTTCTCACCATGAAAAATCTGACCATTTAGGATGTCAAACAATTCCGGACGTTGGTTTTTTGAATTCCATTGCCCAAATTCATCACGTACCGAAAAGATTCTTTCTTTTGCACGGGCTTTTTCTTCGTCTCGTCTACCCCCTCCAATACAAGCATCAAATTTTAATTCTTCAATGGCGTCAAGTAAAGTAGTAGTTTGTAAAAAATTGCGACTGGCATATTTTCCTTTTTCTTCTTTTACGCGACCTTTATCGATAGAATCTTGTACGTAACGAACTATGAGGTTTAAGTTCATTTCTTTCACAAGCTTATCGCGAAACTCTATGGTTTCTGGAAAATTATGCCCTGTATCAATATGCAGTAATGGAAAAGGTATCGGTGCGGGATAAAACGCTTTTTCAGCCAAACGCACCAAAGTAATGGAATCTTTTCCGCCCGAAAATAGTATGGCCGGTTTTTGAAACTGACCAGCCACTTCCCGCATGATATAGATGGCTTCGTCTTCTAGTTCTTTTAAATAATCTGTTTTCATATTTTATTTATTTTCTACTGGTGCAATCCACATTCTTTATGACTATTTTCCCACCACCATCTGCCGGCTCTAAAGTTTTCGCCTGGTAAGACTGCTCTGGTGCAGGGTGCACAGCCTATACTGGGGTAGCCTTTATCGTGAAGTTTATTGTAAGGGACATTGTTTTTTGTAATATAGTTTATTACCTCTTCTTCTGTCCAGTGTAATAATGGATGATATTTTACTATCTTGTTTTTTTCATCCCATTCTGTTTGTTGTATGTTTTTTCTAAATTCTGATTGTTCCGAACGAAGGCCAGTAATCCATAATTTTTTTCCTGCTAAGGCACGTTGTAAGGGTTCTATTTTTCTTACATGGCAACATTGATGACGGTTTTCGACTGATTCATAAAATAAGTTAGGCCCTTTTTCCTGAACCATTTTTTGTATATCATCTGTTTTAGGATAGTAAACCTTGATGTTGATTTGATACCTAGCCAAAGACTTTTCATAAACTTCATATGTTTCTTCAAATAAACGACCAGTATCAATTGTAAAAACTGAAATTTCGGGCGCATGCTTATAAATCATATCAAGGATAACTTGGTCTTCATAGCCAAACGAGCTTGAAAGCAAGGCTTCACTACCTAGTTTTGTTGATATTTCTTTTAATGCAGCTTCTTCGTTTAATAACTCTAAATATTTATAATCCGCTAGTTTCATACTCACTAAATTTGATAATCATGTTGATATTTTTTTCTTCTTTGCAACCTTGAATAAATGCTAATTCGGTTCCACATGCGTTCATGTAAATAGTATATATACATTTTTGCAAATACTTCGATGGAACCTATTGAAAGAGCCATTGCTACTTCTCCTGTGATAATATATGATATGACTATGGTTGAAATTGTTCCAACAATTCGATAAGAAATAGATTTCATAATACTATGAAAATTACTATCGCCATAGAATCGTTTCTTAACATCAAATATTTTTATTCGGGCCATTTTTTGTAAATAAGAAAATAATACCTTTAAATCTTTATTGCAAAGTTATGGCGATATATTTTCTATCTATTATATAGATGCCTATATGATGGGGTGGGAGTATGGATATAGGTATAAATACTACCTTATTTAAAACGAATAACTTATATTAACTACAGGAAGAGGCATATAGTTATTGTTGAGTTTGCGCTGGGAAATAAAACCTGCAGGATTGATTTGAAAATGGATGTTTTTTGACAGCGCGTCATTGTTGGTTTTGTTGGGCTTATTTAAATTTCTATTGTAATAGTACCAAGATAAGTATGAAAAACCTATAATAGAGCTTATTCCACTTGTTACTAAAGGAAAACTTGAATCAAAATTTTCATCATTTACTCCCAAAAAGCCTAAGCCCATTCCAAGTAATGCAATACCGCTAGTACCCAAAGATATATAATTACTCTCTTTAATGGAATAATTTGATTTGGCTGCGAAAAAATGACTCCATAGGGTTCCGGTTAAACCACCAACAATAACGCTATTGTAAAATAAGTTTTTATGGTATTCAACACCACCTAAAGTAAAGCATAAACCCGTATACATACCTATGAAACCTGCACTTCTTAAATATATACCATCTCCGGCTGAGTATCTATTGTCTCTTCCAAGAAAAAGACCTGATGAAAATCCAATTGCAGAGCCAAACAATAAGCCTCTTTTAGTCGGGTTCAAATAATTTTCAGATTGTAAACCCAGCAAAGCTCCTGTAATACCGCCCATATCTCCAAAGCCTGCCATTGCTTCTGCTTTGCCGTATGATAAATTGCTTTTTTGCGTGATGTGATATGCGAGTATACTTCCTGCAATACTGGTAAACAATCCTGTATATATCATGGGTTTGATTGCATCGTAATCATCAAAAATATTTTCGGCAAAAAGCAAAGTAGCTATTATGGCACCGCGAGATTGAAAATAATTAAACATGGTGGCAGATGAATGGCTCACATTAATTTTTTTTGTGGCAATAATAGGTATTAGTATGCTTGAACCGCTCACTAAGGTGTATAAACCAATTCGTTGATTACTACTTAAAAATTGGTCACTAAACAGTGCAGAAGTAGCTATTCCAAAGTAAGTAATGCCCATGGCACCACAGTGTTTAATAAGCCTTAATCGCCCTTCCTGATTTAATACTTCCGTCTCTTTTTTCTGTGTAATTACATTTTCATCCAAGAAATTTGTGTCTTTTGCATGAACGACTTCCTGTTCAGTTGGAATAGAATCGGAATAGATTATTGTATCGCTGAATGTATTTCCTTCAACATAGGAAATAGTACAATACAATAATAATATTAAAATACAGGTTGTTTGTTTCATAATCCAAATTTACACAAAAATATGAAATTTTGGGTGAAATGAAAGATAGACACTTATCATTTTCAATTTTTACCTCTGAGGCGGAAAAGTTTCATTTTGCTCTGTATGATGTGTATCTGACTATTAATACCCCTAATCCATCAGATAATTAAAAACAATTGTTTCAAAATATATTTTCCCGTTTCTGTCTACAACTTTTACCTGGCATTCATTGATACCTTGTTTAATAAAACTGCTAACATCATATTTCCATAAGTGATAACATGGCTGGGGTTCGGATATTTGTCTTCCCGTTTTTTCTTTTTCGGCAAGGGCTGTTCTTTCGCGCATTTCTATGGTGCGGGGATCTTTTTCTTTTGTATAAGACATTTCATTCCATTTACCATCCTTATTTATCATGCAGTACGATTTGCAGTATTGGGTTCCAAGATAAAAATTGTTGAATAAAACAGTTTGCTTATTCTCATTTTGCTGGATATAAAGCGTCATGTTTTTATTCCGTGAATGACCAATGGTTTTGTATGATATATCGTATGTATTGTTATTTATTTTTATAATGGCATAACCTTGTGGTGTTCCATCCCGCATCGTTGCGTCTGGCGTTCCATCAAATCTGTACAAACCTTTATACCAGTCGCCGCTCGTTGTACCAACATTAAAATGGTGATGTTCACCTGCTCCCTGCCAACCTTCTTTGGCAGAAAAGAAATGCTGCATTTGATAATGGGTATGGGCCGACATAGAAAAGGTATGCGGAAAATCTTTTAGTAATTCAAATAGTCTTAATTTATCTTCAGGTCTGAAGGTTTCTTTGTTAAAGTAATAATCGGCAACTTCTTTAAATATAGGGATGTGCATGCACAGAATAATCAAATTATTTTTTGGAACATGTTGCAAATAGTTTTTAATAAAAGCAAACTGATCTTCTCTAATTCCTCCAATATATTTTCTATTATCAATAGCGCCATATACTACATCATCTAAGATAATAAAATTGCAAGCACCATATTCGAAAGCAAAGGTAGTGGGTCCAAAGACTGATTTAAATGTTTCGTCAGATAGAAGGTCACTTCCAAAATCAAAATTCAAATCGTGATTGCCAATTACATTGTACCAGGGAATACCAATTTTTGCAATTGATTGGTTTATCAAAGGATAATCTTGTAAATTATCTGATACAATATCTCCTAGTGAGATACCAAATCTTCTGATGCTATCATTACTAAGTTCAGATATGATGCTTTTTGAGAAATAATCTATTTCATTTTTGTTAGATGGCTGAGGGTCTCCAAAAACAAAAAACTCAAATTGATTTTCCGATGTGGTTTTAATAAGCGGAAAATTGATTTTATTGGGTAATTTTCCTGTAGGTGAAATGCCTGCATACTTCATTTTTGGTGAGCCCAAGGGTTTATGATGATAATAGAACTGTGGCAACTTATGCTCATTCAAGGCTACGTTCCAACCAGAAGGGTTAATTACAAACAGACAATTGTCGACTGGTAAATTTATTTTATAATTGCCTTGTGCATCGCTTTTAACTATATCGGAGCCATTAGATAGCAATATATTTTCTATTCCACTTTCATTGGGATCAAATAAACCGTTTTTATTTTCATCGTTAAATACTGTACCCGAAGCAATTTGATTGAATGCGTTAAGGGATATTAACGAGAGTAAGGCAATGAATATATGTTTCATTTTTTTACTTTCAAAGCTAATACTGAATTGTTAATTGTATATTAAGGCTTGGTTAAAAGTTTTTTTTATTGATCATTATTAT
>JAIFLP010000031.1 GCA_020049015.1 Bacteroidota bacterium
GCACAGCGACTCGGCGCACTTACACCAGCTGTTGAGTATGCCCGTTCGAATAAAATGCCATCTTTGGCCAAGGCATCAATATGCGGGGTTTTTACTACTGGGTGACCGTAACATCCTAAATCGGGACTGATATCTTCACACGAAATGATTATGATATTGGGACGTGCGGGTATGTTAATATCATTCTGCGAAAAAGATTGTTGCGCTATTAAGCCACTCGTAATGCTTAGCAGTATTTTTTTCATACTATTTATCTTTTACGCATCGTATTGAAAATCCATTATTTACTAAATAGGTGTCAGTCATTTTCATATCACTATATCCGCTTAAGGTCATATAATAATTATCTAATTCAACACTCCAAGCATAATCTTTATTGGCCGATGTAGCTGACCAAAATACAGCCCAGTCACCTTTTCTTCCAAAAATATTATCATAAGCTAAACCTCCAGGTATTGCCGAAAAACCACTGCTGTTATTGCCGTCCCATTTGGGCTGATGTTTATTATCAACCTTCATTTGCTGTGATACATTACCGTTCCTACTTAATTCACCAAGCAATAATTCATATTCATCCTTAGTAGCTATGTGCCAGCTATCAGGACAAATACCTTGTTTGTTGCTGCTATATTGCATGGCTTCATCATAAGTGTATAAACCTCCATATAGGTCGCACATGCTGCTATCGCTATTATAGCATGTTTTTTCTATAATCAGATTATCGCTCTGATGGTTCAACGGAACAGTCTTTCCAATGTTCATATTTTTAGCCATAAAACATAATCCTACAATCTCTATAGTTGGATATGATTTGCCATCTCTTGAGTCCCTGTATACTGTTCCGCAATCAAATTGAGAATACAATAAATGAAAATGTAACGAAATTATTATAAAAAATATTGAAGCTTTTAGCATAAAGTCCTATTTCTATTGAATTTTAATAATTTCACCAGACTTAACTGTTACAATATTTTGCACTTTTATTTCTTTTCCTGTAGTTTTATCTTTAATTGATTTATACTTAAAACTTCCGGTCAGAACATGAATTTCTGAAATATTTCCAGTTTTCTTATAATGAGCAGTTCCATCAGGTGTTGCAAAAAATATGGTATAGGTATTTCCATCCTTTTTAGGTGCAAATGTATAATCACCCTGATGTATCTCTAGTCCTAAAAATGCATTCAGGATACCCCAGGCTGCCATGGGTCTTAAATAGTGACCTCCAAATTCCTGATGATCAAAGTATAAACCAGCTCTGCGGTAACGATTATCTACCGTGCGAATAACATCCAATCCTTCTTTTACTAGCCCTTCGTATATTAAAAACGAAGCAAATCCCAATTCAACTCCTGTCCATGGTGTGTTGGCTTGATCTACCCATAAATCGGTTTCATGTATGGGGTATAATTCTGGATATTCTGGCCAGCTACAATTCCTTAATCCAAAATCAGGTTTGTACGACATGTTCATAATATTTTTTAATGCTGCTTTTACATTTTCTTCTTTAAATAAATAACCCAAACCACATTGATGTGCCAACCATTGACCAATTATCTGATCTGTTAAGCAACCTTCATCTACACCTTTATTGCCTGTTGAGCCATCATAATCATTGGCCAATCTGTAATATTTACCATTCCATAAATGATCATCCATCATCTTAGATCCTTTTGTAAATATTGTTTCGTATCTCGTCTTTGACGCAGTATCACCCATTACACTAGCTGCTTCCGACGCGGCTTTTAATGAGCTTAACCATTGAGATTGAATGTAGGAGGCCAATCCATACATCGGAAAATTGTCATAACTACACATAATACCATGCATCTCCGGCATTAAGTCTTTATTCGGATCTCTTTCGCTTATAATATACTCTATGGCTTTTTTGATAGAAGGCCACATTTCACTTAAATATGCTGTATCATTGCTTACAAAATAATCCCGCATTACCATTTGAATATAGTTCCCGGGAAGGTCTATCCTTTCATAAACTCCCCATGTTCCATTTTGAGTGTAGTCTAAATCATAGCCCAATCCATGTGCTATCTCGCCTTTTGGTGTTTGAATATTGCGGTGGCATCTCATGGCCGATTTCTGCAGTTCGGGAAATAATGAAATGGTCATGATGGATGCGTATAATGAAACGTCAGATGTGTTATTTGGTCCCCAAGACTTATCAGGAGTCATCCCTTCTCTGATTCCAAATTTTAAATCTTTGGTTAATACAGTGCTAGATATCAGCGTATTTAATTGAGAATTAATTTGATCTAATACGAACAATTCTAAATCGGATGCGTACATATTGTCCATGAATTGCTGTGTTTTTTGTTGCAATTCTTCTTTGTTAGTTTTCATGTATTGAGCCACCTCAAATGCACTGTTAAAAAAATTGGAATAATAATTTCCATGCTTTTTTGTTATTTTTTGTCTAAATGAATAATCTACATCTGCATTTTTTCTGTCAGGATCGTTGTATGAACCATAACTGTTTGGGTAATACCAGGTCATGATAAAGCTGTGCGAAGCTTTTTCTTTTGCTCCCAATTCTTTCGATAAGGCTATAGAACTGAACATTCGCTGGTCATTCCCCGATCCTTTATTGGCTCTCTTTTTGCCTGTTTCTTTATTGATTCCGTTTCTTCCTTCGGTATCATTAATGTTTCTTAGTTTCTTATCAACCAATAGTCTTTCATAATATGGATGTTTATGTTCCCAACCCAAATAATAACTACTTTTGTCTGATAGCGATGCAATACCCATTTGTCCATATGAATGTGAAGCAGTGTCAACTCCTCCAACTGTTTGTTCAAAGAATTTAATTCCTTCACTCTCTTTGATATTGCCTATAAAATATTTATCAATACTTTCATAGCCTGTTAAATTTCGTTGCGAGGCGAGAATCATGACATCCACTTTTTTATCGCTTAACGAGGTGATAGTAAAATTAAAATATACGCCCGGTAATGATGAATTTTTAATATCGTGCGGGATAAATGGACTGAATGCTTCCATTTTTATCTCTAATGGCATTTCCTTATCGGTAAATGTCATGTATGTAAATGGAAAACGTGCTGAGTATTCTATTTTTTCCACGGCAGTCATCCAGGGATAGTAATAGTCAATGCTCTCTAAGCCACCTTCTTCTAATGAATTATTAAGTTGCAATATTTTTAGCTTGGCTTCTTTACCTTCTTCTTGATATCGAACTATAAAGAATTGCAATGATTCACGCCATGGATTTAGTGGATTGGTGCGCAAATTAAATAATGGCCCCGTTCCTAATGGCTGGTTGTTAAAAATAGTCCAATTATGAAACTGCCCATCTTTTCGCAGTTCTACATAGCCGGTTCCAATACCTCCATGTGCAATACCACTTCTAACGCGCGATTCAATGCTATAAGTTTCTTTTAAAGGCGATTTATCTCCTTCTTTCTGATTATTTACATTCTGTTTACAACTTATAAATAGCGCAATACTTGTAAATATCAAGCTCTTAATTATAAATATTCTCTTCATATTATGTTATTTAGTTTAAAGTTCAAATGTATAAAAAAAAATGGTTTTTACAAAGTTGTCTGATCTATTAGCAATAATATCTTTAAAAAGCAGCAATCCAGTAATTTACTCCAGATATATTACTCTTGCCGAATCTTTAATTTCTGTCATATGTATTATTTCTGGGCTACCCTTAATATAGATATTTCCCGCTCTGAATGTTCTCAAATCTAATAAGTACTTATCTACTCTTACTTTCATGTCTGCAATAGAATTGTGGTAAAAACTTGCTGTATCTATCGCTAACTCAAATGCGTCAATGATAGCTGTTCCTCCTGAAAATAAAAATCCAGCATCTAAATGCCCCTTTAATTCATAGCGTCCTGAGGTTGTATGTTTATTCTCTAGATAGAGATATTTACCTTCCAAAGTTAGTTTAATTTCAGACATATCGGCTACTGTATATATTTCTAAACGATTAATTTTTAATGTGTCGTTATTGAACAAATAACATGCTTCATTAATATATATCTTTTTTAAGTTCTGTGTTAATAGTTTTATTTTAGGCCTTCTGTATTCTCTGGCCCACCTGCTTTTTATTTCATTTGTTAAGATGAGTCTATTTCCTTCGTTTGTTGTTTTTATAAATGGTAATATATTCTTTCCTGCCTCAATTTCTATTTGAGGGTTCGTTCCATTTATTATTTCAATATCAAATATGTCATTGATGTATATCTCTTCAAATGCCTCAATTTTCCTAGCTTCTAATTTAATTTCCCCTTCTTTTATAAACATATCTAAAGGCGACTTTTCACAAAAACTGCATATAAAAATAATGCAGATGGATACAATGAAATTCAAAAGGTTCTTTTTCATCATTTATTCATTATAATCTTATTCCTATTCCCCATTCTATAAATTCTGCTACTGCCCAGTGCGTTTTTAATGTAAGGTTTAGGTATATATTTTTATTCACTTCGTATTTCAAACCCAATCTGTGATACAAGCCTCCTGTACCATGTAAAGTAGATTTTAAATAACTGCCCATATACAAGCCGAACCTTAATTTTAAATGACAAAATTCGTGGCCTGCGCTTAAACCAATGCTACTGTTGTCAGCATTAGAAAATGTATTTATTTTATCAGGCCATTTAAAGCGGGCTTCTTCTTCTAATTTAGGCTCATTTGATGAATTATAAAAATAATCTACTCCCATAGAAATGCTACCCTTTTTGCGGTATTGCTTTTGAATTTTATAGGCAAGTGATGCTATTGGATATATGCCTCCTTGGTAAGCAGATATTGTGGTTCCTCCACCCGAAAAAGTAATATCGTGAAACCACTTTTTGTATTTCTCTTGTGAAATTGGATTGGATAAATTACTTCTTCTTTCATTGATAGTATAATTTATTCCCGCAAAGCCAGTAAATATGTTAATTCCATAGTTCGGTGAACTGAGTTTTCCGTTGGATAAATGACTCAATCTCCCGCCTGCAGTTAATTCAAATGTATTATTTATTTGATAATAAAATTCCATTCCCAAATTAACATGTGCATTGATATGACTGCTAATCGCCAAATTATTATAATTCTCATAAAGATCAAAGGTTTTGCTGGCATAGCCCATGCCTATTGAGGTTCGTCCTACTAATGAAATCCGCTGCCCAAATTCTAAAATTCTGAAATTATAAAATCCAAATATCGATAATGATTTTCCGAGTATGGCATTGTTCCCTAATGTTGAATAGGTGAGACCATAACCTCTTTCTATATTATGATAAATACTATCCCATTCAGCTTTGCCTGTATTTCTGGTCTTATAATTTAATTCAATGGCGGTAATGTGGTCATTAACCAAATATTCAATAAAGCTATGATGTGGTATTATAAAGCCATAGTGGGGATTAAGACTGAATTGATTTGTTACTTGCGAAAAACCCGCTTGCAAGATTAGAAAAGGAAAAATAATTAATATTTTATATTTCATTTTTTTTCATTCTGATAAAATTTATGATAGAAATATAAATGCGAAGCAGATATACGACCCCGGCTGGGGTCGTATATCTCGTGTCCGTATAGTATTCTATATATATTTGAAAATTCCACCGTCTGAAATGAAATTTCATTTTGAGATATTTCGACATTATTATTCATTTTCAATCCAATTAAATAAA
>JAIFLP010000079.1 GCA_020049015.1 Bacteroidota bacterium
CTGCCGATAAGTTACCAAGAATTTTCAATGTTAACTGGTTCCGTAAAGATAAAGATGGCAAATGGTTATGGCCAGGTTATGGCGACAATATGCGTGTATTGAAATGGATATTCGAACGCGTAAGCGGTGAAGTTGAATCAGTTGAAACTCCAATAGGTTTTATGCCTAAAGAAGGTGCAATCGACATTTCTGGTCTTAATATCCCTGATTCGCAAATGAAAGAAGTTTTTGCTATCAATAGCGAAGAATGGAAGGCTGAGTGCGAATTAATCACTGAGCATTTTGCCAAATTTACTGGTCACTTGCCATCAGAACTTTCTAAAGAATGTGAAGTGTTAAAAAGCAAATTGTAATTCTGAATCATTTTTCTAAACTCAAAGAGGGCTGTCTATTCAAGGTAGCCCTCTTTTTATTTTGTAAGATAAAGTATATATTTGCGATTCAACTCAATTCTTTTTAATGCGAATTGCTAGTGTTGTCATATTACTATTCTTTTTCCGATTATCTGGTGCCCAGTTTTTCTTAGGTCTTAGTCCTGAGGAAATTATGGACTCCATGAGAATTGCATACCCCGATTTCTCGCAAGTGAAAAATACTAATCGATCATACAGTTATCTGAAGTATGTAGATTGGTCTAATGAACAAACCTGGATGTTTATGATTGTTGAAAACCAATGCCGCATGATGCGCATGATTGTTGATAATTCAATGTACCGGGATAAAAAAATAGAATTCAACAAAATTGGCTATCGATTAAATAAATATACCTGGATACAAGATCAATATATTGTGAAAATAAACAAACGAAAACATTTTACTACCGTCTCTGTTCGTAAAAAATTCCCTTCTTACCGCCCTCATCAACAATTTTTTTATAAGTTTAAATTTGTTTGGTATATCACATAAAAGTTTACTTTTGCAATCTAATTTTTTTTAGATGGAGCTTTTACAAATAATCATTGTTGCAATATTTGCATATTTAATTGGGTCTATTCCCACTTCTATATGGGTAGGACGGTATTTTAGAGATATCGATATCAGAAAATATGGTAGCGGTAACGCCGGCGCAACCAATATGATTAGGGTTCTGGGCTGGAAAATAGGTCTCCCAGTTCTTGTTTTTGATATTTTTAAAGGTTGGATGGCGGTTAAATTGGCTTTATGGGTTCAAATCCCTGATGCTTCATGGATGTCAAATTATAACATTCTTTTGGGTGTACTAGCTGTAATAGGACATATTTATCCCGTATTTGCAGGGTTTAAAGGAGGAAAAGGTGTGGCAACCATTACAGGTGCTGTTTTGTCTTTATCCCCGCTGCCTTTTCTTGGTGCCTTTATTATTTTCTTTATCGTTTTCTCAATCTTTAAAATCGTATCTATTAGTTCTGTTACCGCTGGTTTCTCGTTCCCATTCTTTCAATTTTGGCTCGGTGAAACTAATGCTCTTTCGTACCAAATTTTTTCTATCGTAATTGCCATTTTACTTTTTATAACTCATCTTAAAAATATGAATCGATTGCTAAAAGGGGAAGAAAAGAAAATGGAGTTTAAGAAAAAAATATCAACTATAACGTAGGATTAACTCCCGAAAATTCAGACTCTAACTTATCCGATAATTCTTTTATACTAATACGGCTGGTTATCTTTCCATATTCAGCAAAGGATATATTCCCCGTTTCTTCCGATATAATAATTACTAAGGAATCATTACTTTCCGACATTCCCAGTGCTGCCCTGTGCCGCATCCCAAACTGTGCGGGTAATTCTAAATTTTGAGATACAGGCAAGATACATCTCGATGCGAATATTTTATCACCTATAATTATAATTGCCCCGTCGTGCATAGGACTTCCTTTATAAAAAATAGTTTCAATCAAGCGACTCGATGTATTGGCATTGATAATATCGCCAGTTTCTGCATATAATTCCAATGCCGAATTTCTGCCTATTACCATCAAACCTCCCGTTTTATTCCGCGATAATGAAATACATGCCCTCATAATCGATTTAATGCGAACTTTTGGCTGGGGCTTATCTCCTACAGTAAATAAATTCTCCAATCCAAATCTTTTCGACATGTATCGGGTTCCCATTAAAAGCAAAAAACGCCTTATTTCTTGCTGAAAAACAATGATCAATGCAATAATTCCAACTCCTATAACTTGTCCTAATATGGAACTCAGTAATTGCATATTTAATGCTTTTACAAGTAACCATACCATGTATATGCTAAAAATCCCTATAAATATATTTACTGCGGCACTTCCTTTTATCAAATTATAAAATTGATACAACAATACCGCAACCAGCAATATATCTAAAAAATCAAGAAAGGTAAAGGGTATAAATAATAATGCCATATCTATTATATTAATACAAAACTAATGCTTTTTATTCTATTATCCAAACGCTTGCCTTCTCATTGCTCCATTTGCTCACATATTTTGATGCATTCCATAGCTTCTTTTACATCGTGTACTCTTAAAATATCAGCTCCTTTCATAAGGGCAATTGTGTGCAGTATACTGCTCCCGTTCAAACTTTCTGAGGCATTGCTTTCCAATAATTTATATACCATCGATTTTCTTGAAATACCTATCATTAATGGATGTCCAAACAAATGAAAAAATTCTAATTGCTTAAGCAATTCATAGTTTTGTGTTATATTCTTGGCAAAGCCAAATCCTGGATCAATGATCATATCCGACAGTCCCATTTCTCTTAAATGATAAGCTTTTTCAGATATTTCACTCAAAACTTCTTTCATTAAATGATGATATTGCGCTTTTTGGTTCATTTCGCTCGGTATTCCCCGATTGTGCATTAATACATAGGGCACTTTAAGCTTTGCTACTGTTGAAAACATCTGATCATCAAATAGTCCCATCGATATATCATTGATAATATTGATATTATGTACTTCTACGGCCCATTTAGCAGTATTGCTGTTGTACGTATCAAGTGATAGAATGAGTCTGGGATAAGCAATGCGCAATCGTACTAGCAATTCATTCAAGCGTTCTTTCTCTTCCTGAAATGTAATCAATTCAGCTCCGGGGCGGGTTGATGCTGCTCCAATATCTATTATTGCAGCGCCTTCTGAAACCATGTTTTCTATATGATTCAAATTAACTGAAGTACAGTTAGAGCGACTTCCTTCATAAAACGAATCATCATTAACATTCACAATACCCATCACCACAGGACGCTCAAGATGAGTGATATTTCCAAAAATTTTTAATGTTTTTTTTTTGTTAAATTGTATATCTTTGACCTTATTAATTTCCATTAGGAATTTTTTTTGCAAATGTAATGTTTTTTATCTTATGAAGAAGGGTTTTGTTGTTATTGAGGGTCTAGATGGTTCAGGTAAAACCACCCAAATGAGCTTGTTAAAAGAATATTTGGAAAAGAATGCAGTAAAATATAAATACCTTCATTTTCCCAGGATGGATGCTCCCGTTTATGGCGATTTAGTAAGCCGATTTCTTAGAGGTGAGCTGGGTGCCATTGATCAGGTAAACCCTTATCTGGTGGCATTGATTTATGCAGGCGATAGGGCCGATGCTGCTAAAGATATTCGTCAATGGTTGGATGAGGGTTACCTTGTTGTACTTGATCGATACGTAAATTCAAATATCGCTTTCCAATGTGCCAAAATACCCGCAGGTGATAGCAGACTCGAATTGGCCAAATGGATTTATCAGTTAGAATATCAATACCACAATATCCCGCAGCCCGATATCAGCATATTCTTAGATGTTCCTTTTGAATTTACCGTAAGTCGATTAACCTCTGAAAGAACAGGTGATGACCGCTCTTATTTAGCCGGAAAACAAGATATTCATGAAGCAGATATGGATTTCCAAAAAAAGGTGCGGGAGGTCTATCAAATGATTCCTGATTTGGATAAACAATATGTAATGCTCAACTGTTCTGATAATGGAAAAATAAAGAGTATTAATGCTATCCATAATGATATTATTCATTGTATTAAAAATCAAGGAAATATCAGTATTTAAACAGTATAAATTTTTCAATCGAAATAAAACTACAAAAATGAAAAATAATATAATCATGTTGTTGCGCAATATAGCAAGGCTACTCGTTGCTTTGGTTTTTCTATTTTCAGGAATAGTAAAGGGAATTGATCCTCTGGGTTCTGCTTATAAATTCGGCGATTACTTTGTAGCACTCAATCTCTCTTTTCTACAAGATTTAGCGCTTCCTTTATCTATCATGATGAATGCAGCTGAATTTTTGATAGGTTTTGCACTGTTATTGAATTTGCGTACACGCTTTGCGGCGTGGATGTTGCTCGTTTTTATGTCTTTTTTTACTTTGCTTACCTTGTATGTTGCTATTGCAAATCCTGTAAGCGATTGTGGTTGTTTTGGTGATGCAGTGAAGCTAAGCAATTGGGGCACTTTCTATAAAAACGTAGTATTAATGTTGCTTACCCTATTCATCTTTTTTCAAAGAAAATATTTTAAATCGCTTTTATCAACTATCTCGCAATGGCTGTTAGCAAGTATTGCGGCTGTAATGTTTGTTTATTTTTCTGCTGGTAGTTTACAACATCTTCCTATTTATGATTTCCGTCCGTATAAAGTTGGAAAAAATATTACAGAACAAACCATCATCCCAGAGGGCGCTCTGCAAGATGAATACCAAACACTTTTATTCTATCAAAAAGATGGAGTAACCAAAGAATTTACGCTTGAAAATTATCCGTGGGAAGATTCTACTTGGATATTTGTTGAAACAAAATCAAAATTGATCAAAGAGGGATACAAGCCACCCATTCACGATTTTTCGTTTCGTTCTTTAGATGGAAATGATGTTACAGATTTGATTTTAAATGATCCTAATTTTTCGTTTTTTATCTGCGCATACAACTTGAATAAAGCTAATAGTGATGGATTGAAAAAACTGAATTCATTATTCCGATATGCAAAGAAAAATAATCTGAATTTCTTTTTTGTTACCGCATCGGCCGAATCTACTATTGAAAAGGTGAAAAAAGACCTTCAATTAGAGTATGATTTTTATTTGGGTGACGAGACTGCCATAAAAACCATTATTCGTGCCAACCCCGGTGTCCTAATGCTCCGTCAAGGAACCGTATACGCTAAATGGAACGCAAATTCTTTACCCGATCTTAATTCTATTGATCCCGAAAAGCTCGATGTACTAGCACTTACCCAGCTAAAAAATAATGTACAGCAATTTAATTTGCTATTTTATTTGGCTGTTTTT
Organism: Bacteroidota bacterium; assembly: GCA_020049015.1. GTDB lineage: Bacteria > Bacteroidota > Bacteroidia > Bacteroidales > DTGW01 > JAIFLP01. The sequence goes on from JAIFLP010000079.1 coordinate 5,260, forward strand.
GTTATTATTATTTTTGGAGCTTATCGGTATTTAAAGTCGAAAGTCTGAAGGTCTGAAAGGTAAAACTCTTAAAGTCAAAAGTCAAAAGTCGGAAGGTCCCTGAGCTGGTTCCTGAGCGAAGTCGAAGGGGAAGTCGAAAGGACTCACTCTCTCAGTAACTTATTCCCCCCCCCTTCACCACCTTATTTAAAAATATTTGATTATATTACAATCTTATATATTGATTAAAATATAGTCATTTATGGAAACAAGTCGCAGTATTGTTCATCTTGACTTAGATACCTTTTTTGTGTCGGTAGAGCGTTTACAAAATCCTAAGTTGATTGGAAAGCCAGTTATAGTAGGAGGGGGATCGGATCGTGGCGTGGTGTCGGCTTGTAGCTACGAAGCCCGTAAATATGG
>JAIFLP010000175.1 GCA_020049015.1 Bacteroidota bacterium
TCACATTGATGCTCGCTAAGCATCTCCATTACAAAACCATCGTTATCCAAGAACTCGTCATTATCATTTGTTTTGGCTTGCCATTGGCGATAGGTAACTTCAAAAACTGCGTTCAACCTGTTAGAAAGAGTCTCATCGGGTCCAAAAATCCTGAAATTTCGTTGCTCACGGTTTTGATTGATAACATCCCGAAGGTATTCACCAAGCACCTGCGTATCTGCAGCCTTGATTAGTCCTGGTGAGTGTACATTTACAGCATAAGATTGAAATTCGGGCAATATCAAATCTTGCAACAGCAATCCTCCGTTTGCATGCGGGTTAGCGCCCATCCTCCTATTTCCCTTAGGAGCCAGTTCAGCTAAAAATGGCAATAAGCGACCATTTTTATCAAATAATTCATGGGGTTTATAACTTTGCAACCAATTTTCAAGAAGCAGTAAATTATCAGGATGATCAAAATCTACGAGTAATGGAATTTGGTGCGAACGGGCAGTATTCTCAATTTGTTTACCGTCAACAATTTTTGGACCTGTCCATCCTTTAGGAGAATTGAGCACGATCATTGGCCAGCGTGGACGTGTAAGATCGTTGTTTGTACGTGCATTATTTTGAATATGTTTAATTTCGATAGTCGCCTTTTCCATAGCAGCAGCCATGAGTAAATGCATTTTTTCAGGTTCGTCACCTTCAACAAAATAGGGCGTCCAACCGTAACCTCTAATAAGTTGTTCTAACTCCAAATGCGAAATTCGAGCCAATACTGCGGGATTAGCAATTTTATAGCCATTAAGATGAAGAATAGGCAGCACTGCACCATCGGTAATAGGATTAAGAAATTTATTTGAATGCCATGAAGTTGCCAGCGGTCCGGTTTCAGCTTCACCATCGCCAATAACACATGCAACAATTAGTTCAGGATTGTCGAATGCTGCTCCAAATGCATGACTCAGCGAGTAACCCAACTCTCCACCTTCGTGTATTGAACCAGGACATTCAGGTGACACATGACTAGGAATACCACCGGGAAATGAAAATTGCTTAAATAATTTTCTCAACCCATCTTCATCCTCACTAATATCAGGATAAACTTCGCTGTATGATCCTTCAAGATAAGTATGAGCAATCATTGCGGGACCACCATGACCAGGACCAGAAATATAAATCATATTCAGATCATACTTTTTGATAATCCTATTTAAGTGCACATAAATAAAATTCTGTCCCGGAGTAGTGCCCCAATGCCCTAGCAACATGAGCTTAACATGCGACAAATTCAAAGGCTCGCGCAGTAAGGGATTATCAAGCAGATACAATTGCCCTACCGATAAATAATTTGAAGCACGCCAATAGGCATTAATATTATCAACTTCACTTTTTGATAATTCAAGTTCATTGTATTCAATCTTAACCATATCTTTTATAATGATTTGATAATATTACTTTCAAGCGCCATTAAATCTTCTGTAAACTTTCTTATACCTTCGGCCAACTTTTCAGTAGCCATAGCATCTTCATTCATCATCCAGCGAAACAATTTTTCATCTAAATTTATTCTTTCAAAAGCCGATTCTTTGGCATTTTCGACTAATAATTTTTGCTCCAATTTTTCGTCCATGTGTTCCAACTCAGCAAGATATTTTGGAGAAATGGTCATCAAGTCACATCCCGCAAGCTCAATAATCTCGCCAACATTTCTGAAACTTGCGGCCATAATTTCAGTTTCATAATCGAACTTTTTATAATAATTGTAGATATTATTCACCAACATTACACCTCTGTCATTAACTGGTGAGTTTTGATCATCACCCACATTTTTCAAATACCATTCACGTACCCGTCCCACAAAAGGAGATACTAACTTAAGTTCTGCTTCTGCGCACGCTACTGCTTGAGGTAACGAAAATAACAAAGTCATATTACAATGAATCCCTTCACGTTTTAATATACTAGCAGCTTTTATGCCTTCCCATGTAGTAGCAATTTTAACCAATATTCTCTCCTGCGTTATACCAGCGTCATTATAAAGCGAGATAAGTTTACGTGCCTTAGTTACGGTTCCATCAGTATCAAATGAAAAACGTGCATCAACTTCTGTGGAAACCCTACCTGGTATAAATTTTAAAATTTCTATTCCAAAGCTCACAAAAAGTTTATCAAGCGCGACGGTAAGTTGAATTTTTTTACTTGTTGATTGTTTTTTTGCAAATACTATAGCATCATCAATCAAATAGGTATATTTAGGGTTTTGTGTTGCCGCATAAATAAGTGAAGGATTAGTGGTTGCATCAAAAGGTTTGAAAGTTTTCATCGATTCAAAATCACCTGAATCAGCAACTACTTTAGTTTGCAATTTTAGTTGTTCTAATATATTCATGATCTAATTTTTTATGACATTAATGCTGGTAAAATAAATTGAAATCCAATAGAAAGTAAATTTTTCTAAATCTTTAGGCCTATTTTTCATAGAAAAAATAACCTATCTTTGCTAAAATATCCTTCATTTCTTGTTTGGTTTTTCTTAACTTATATTCAATCATTCTCAACATGCTGGAATCCATTCCCTCTTTGATATCTAAATCAGTTTCCGTTAATTGAGGAAAATAACTTTTAAGCTTTTTTTTAAGCTCTTCGCAGTTACCATTGCTTGAAAATAGTTTCATCTTAAATTTTATCTTTCGTGAAAAATATTATCTACTTACAAAAAATATAAGCTTGCTTATTAGCATTGTTAATCAAAAATAAAAATGAATTAATAATCAACCACCAAATCATTTTCAACGAGCTGAATTCCGGGTGTATTCCATGCAATACGACCGGCTTCTTCTCTCTGGTACCAAGAATTTACGGTACCTTTTAGGGTTACAGTAGTATCAGAAACAGTTACATTGATATTTCTATCATCAACAGACCAACTTCTATTGATAGCATCTTCCACATCTTTTTTTTCTAATTTATCGCTAGTTTCCGACATGATTTTTATATTGTTTGTGATGCCTTTAACACCGGTTAAATAATTAACGGCTTTATGTGCTGCTTCTTTTTGATAATTCCAGGGCAATTCACCTTCTAATGTAACCCAGCCGTCTTCAACTTTTATAGTTACTTTTTCTTTAGGTATAATCCAGTTAGATAGCAAAGCATTTAATACTTCGTTAGCAATTTCAATATTAGTTTTTGACCATGAGCTAGGAAATTTTACTTCAATATTTTCAACCAATGCTCTTACCCCCACTACTTTTTTGGCGGCATTTTCTGCTTCCATTTTCTTTGCATAGCTATCTACCACACCAGTAAGAGAAACAATACCATCTTTAGCAGTAACGCCAATTTCAGCAGCATTCAAAAGCGGCTCCCATTTAATGGAATTTTGAACATCTAATTGCAATTCTTGATTACTTTTCATAATGAAATTATAAATGTTGAAAATAAATTTTCTCAACACATAAAAGTAAAGATATATAGCGTCAATAGTATTATATAATTAAAAAAACAAATTATACAATTAACACCTTAAGAAAATAAAATACTTTTTAATTAATGTTGAATGAACACTAGTTTTTCTAATACTTCGAAAAGAAATGAAAATTAAGGTTACTGCATCGAAATTACATCTTATCCATGTACCATTTCAAAGTTTTCTCAATTCTTTGAAACTGGAGAAGACTTACAATAGCCTTTTTTAGTCGAAAAAAAGCCGTTTCACTTTTCACAATATAATCAAAAGCTCTATGTTTCATACAATTTACGGCTACCTCAATTTTATCTTGAGAAGAAAGAATTATTACAGAAATATTAGGATTGATTTTTTTAATACCGTCAAGAACTTCCAATCCATTGATAGCTTTATGATCTATGCTATCAAGGTGGTAATCCAATATAATAACATTTGGATTTTGTGATAAATTTTCGAGACAAAGCTCTCCTGATAAAAATGTTTTAACTATGTATTTTGTGTTTTGCGCAAAATCTATTTCTAATGATTTTAAATACAATGCATCATCATCCACTAGAAAAATCAATACATCTTCAGCCTTCTTCATCAGTTATTTTTTTTTAATTCATTACATTCCGCTTGTAATTCCATGCAAGCCTTTTTACAAACAGTATTAACCTGCAATATTAATCTTTCCAATTCATCACGATTTTCATGTTTAAATGCATCATCTTGAATTTTTTGTGCCATTTTTTCAAATGCAACATTGATACCTACAATTGAAAATGATGGCAATAATTTATGAACGGCAGAATACAAAGTTGACCAATCACTATTGTAAAAACCTTGTTTCATTTTGTCTATTAGGAGCGGAGTTTGCTGAAGGTAAAGTTCTATCATTTCCAGCATTAATAAAGGATTTGATTTAGTGCGCTCCTTTAAATACGTTAAATCTATGCATTTTGAACTAGATTTAGGTTCTTGATAATAATCCTTTTCATTGTGCCAAAAGTTATTTGGTCTACCAGGATTTTCTAATATTTCTATAATTTTATTATATAATAATCTTTCATCCACAGGCTTTGATAAATAATCATTCATTCCAGACGCCCTGCACTTATTTAAATCAACAGTAGTTACATCGGCCGTTAATGCAATAATAGGGATCTGCAAATTCATTTCTTTACGAATATATTCGGTAGCCTCAAAACCACTCATAATAGGCATGTGTAAGTCCATTAAAACTATGTCGTACTTTTTACTTTTTAGTTTCTCTATCGCAATTTCTCCATTCTCTGCTATATCACGTTCAAATCCAAAATCGTCTAATAATACTTTCATTAGGAGTTGATTTAGAGGAATATCTTCAACTACCAATACTTTTATATTTTTAAGAGATTTATTATATTCCTTAGATTCAATATTTGCTGTTTCAGTAGCATTAGTTTTATTAAAAGGCAAAATAAAACTAAAAGTGGTGCCTACGTTTAATTGGCTTTTTACAGTAATACTGCCGCCTTGCGATTCAACCAATTGTTTTGCTATGGCCAATCCAAGGCCTGTGCCACCATATAACCTAGATGTATTACTGGTTGCCTGTTGAAAATTCTCAAAAATATGTCCTATTTTATCATCAGCGATACCAATTCCTGTATCGGCAACGGAAAATTCAATGTTGATTGTTTTATTATCTTCGTTAATTTTCAGAACCTTTATACAAATTTCTCCTTCATTGGTAAATTTAACTGCATTGCTAACAAGATTCAAGATTATTTGGTGCAAGCGAACTGGGTCACCAATCAATATGTTGGGAATATTATTATCATAATTTTTCTTCAAATGCAAATTTTTCTCTTGTATCCTCGTTTCAAAAACATGAACCATAGCAGAAACAGAAGCATCAATATTAAAAGGAATTTGCTCGAAAACCATTTTACCGGCATCTACTTTTGCGAGATCGAGAATATCATTAATAAGTACGATTAATGAATCGCCACTTAATTTAATTGCAGATAAGTATTCTTTTTGTTTAGCAGACAAATCCGCTTTCAATAGAACTTTAGTGAAGCCAATAATCGCATTCATTGGCGTGCGGATTTCATGACTCATATTAGACAAAAACTGCTGTTTTGATTTCACAGAATTTTCAGCAAAGCGAGTTGCATCTTCTGCCTTACTTTTTAATTCTTCTGCAATCTCTGTAGCCA
>JAIFLP010000114.1 GCA_020049015.1 Bacteroidota bacterium
TATAAACCAAATGCAATAGCGCAAAATCAAATCAATCCTTTAGTGGCTGCTACTATCGGTGTTTTTGGGGGGACAGTGCATTTAGTTGGGAAAACTTACACAAATATTAAATCAGACGATATACGGTGTAAATTCATACACTAAATCATCTAACTAAAGACTTAGTGAATATAATTGATAATCCAAACCTCAAACAATACCAATTAGGATGAATTGCTTTGTCTTCATTTTTAAAATATAAATTTGGCAGATTAAAATTAAAAACATATTTTTGCCTACATGAAAAATCAAAAAAATAAATATAATTCAGTACATGAAAAGAATAATAACGAAATTAGACTTTTTGTTCCAAGTATAGTAATTTTAATTTTGGTATTGCGAATAAGCTATTCGTTAGCATTACAGGGAAGATTACCTCTTTTTGATTTATTAGCGTTCACAATACTTGGTATTTTATGGGAAATAGGTGTCGTTTTACTACTATATCTCATTTTAAAAAAATCCATTCTCTCCAAAGCTAAAATTTTAGTCCTTATCCCTATCTCATTTTATGTAATAATTGATATTTCGTTAAATGAATACTTTAATAACCAACTTAGACCCCTTACAGCATCGCTGTTTACTTACTCATGGCAAGAAATAAAATATACCGCACTTACATCAGGGAATTCTATTTTCTTGTATTTTACTAAAATTCTCGTTAGCTTATCGCTCTTCTTTGCAGCTTATCTCTGGTTCAAAAAGCAAACAGTGTATGCCAGTAATAAACTATTAATAGCTACTACCACAATACTATTAAGTATTTCAACCATTTTCTACTTATACTATTCTAAGAACCCAAATTATAGTATTGCAACAAACAAAGTATTCGTGTTTGCAAAAAGCACAACGCAATATTTTTTCTCTAGCAATGATGAAATACATAATTCGGAAAACTTTAAAGATAATCCTTTCCCAATTTATTCAGATTTATTAGAAACTGAGGTAGGTTTAGATAGTTTTATAATGACAAAAAAAAATCCTAATTTAGTTTTTCTATTTATTGAAGGATTAAGCAATGATATCCTAACTCAATATCAAGGTCTCAAGCTGATGCCGTTTATGGATTCGATAAGTCAACAATCGCTATATTGGCCAAATTTCTTTACTTTGGCTGAACGATCTTTTGGTGTGGTTCCCTGCATGCTAGGATCATTGCCGTTTGGGGTAAAAGGTTTCACTCTATTAGAAAAATATCCCAATCATTTTTCAATATATAACATACTAAAGCTCAATGGCTATCGCACAGCATTTATATATGGACAAAATGGATGGTTTCATCAAAAAGACGCATATTTTAAGTATCTAAATACTGATATTATATGGGATTGTAATCGCTTCGACTCTTCATATTCTAAAGTTTTGGTAAAAGAACATAATGACTTTTTTTGGGGATATAATGATAAAGATTTACTTCATCAATGCACAAAAATAGCCGATACTTTACAGCAACCTTTTGTCTATTCTATATTTACAGGCAGTACTCATGCTCCGTATGCAATTTGTGATGAAAAGAAATACGAGAAACATTTTAACGAAATGCTTTTAACCATAAAAGATAAAGATCAAAAAGATTTTTTTATAGCTAATAAAAAATATTTTCTTACATTTATTTTTGCGGATGAAGCTTTAAAAACCTATTTTCAACAAATAAAAAGTTCACCTTCTTACGAAAATACAATATTTATAATCACAGGGGATCATCCCATGACAGAAATACCAAGAGGAAATGCATTAAAAAAATATAATGTTCCATTATTAATCTACAGTCCTTTAGTAAAAAGACCAATCACATTTAAAGCAATTTCAAGTCAAAATGATGTATTTCCTTCACTAATTTATTTTTTAAAATCATGCGGTGTTATTGTTCCTGAAAAATTTCAGATGCTTTCATCGGGATTGGATTTTTCACAGACATTCAGATGCGAAAGAGATTTTGTAATGATGGATGATGACAAAAATATGTTAAATATGGTAGTTGGAAAATACTTTTTTTCAAATAAAGAACTATTTACAATAAACGAGAAATTAGAAATACACCCATTTTCTAATCAAATAATTAATAATCACTTACAAGATAAAAATAAATATTTTCATCATTTGAATTCATATTTAAGAACTGACAACTGTATAGTCCCTGATAGTACGTATTTTAAGTTTTTTAAATTAACAACACATTTGGATACAGTTTTTAAATCGAATCATATCGCCTCTAATATTGAATTTTTAACATTGCATCAATTATTCATCACAAATAAAAAAATTGAAGTTAGTTACAACATTGATATTACTAACAACATCTCTACTAAAGCCACATTGGTAATTGATGTATACGATGATAGTAATAGGGTGCATTGGCAAGGAATTCCTTTGAACACTTCAAAAGGGATATTTAAGTTGGATTCTTTTTATAATATACATGGAAATTCCTTGCGATATAATATATATATATGGAATCCAAATAAAGAAAAAATAACAGTAAAACAAATAATCTTAAAAATAAACGAAAGGTTTTAGCTAATAAAATAAATTAAATAACATATCGATGGTACGCCTGTTCACGAATGGTTTGGATGTACGAATCAATATCATCGTGATGTAAATTATACATACCTAAAACTTTCGCAAATACTTGCACTGCAGTTTCTAAATCAGCAGGTATTACTTGAGTAGCTCCAAGTTTATATAATTCTCTAACTTCTCCCAGATGCCTGGTTTTAACAATAATATCAAGTTTAGGGTTCATTTGTCGGATATTTGAAATAATCTGACGTGTTGTTTTAGGATCGGATACAGAAATAACCACTACCCTAGCCTTCTGAATATTAACTCTATCCATTATGCCATCGGCATTTCCAATGCCAAATATAATAGGTTCGCCATTTTTTTGCGCTGTTTTAACCGTTTGCGGGTTTATTTCAACAATAACATAGGGAATTAACGAGGCTTTTGCAGCTATGGCAATATTTTTACCCGTGATTCCAAAACCAATAATTACAATATGCTCCTCAAGCTCATTCTTTTCGGGAACCAAATTTTCGGAAGCCTGCACAAAAGATTTATTTACTTTTTCGATTATCTTAGGTAATCGACTACGAACAAAGATGCTACAAATATACTCCTGATATTGCATCACAATAGGAGTCAAACCCATTGTAATAACTGATACGGAGAGAAATTTTTGATACAAAGCAAAATCAATTACTTTTGAATCGAGACCAACTTTTGCCAAAATAAAAGAGAACTCTCCTACCTGAAATAAAGCCAGACCAGAAATAAAAGCAGTACGTGCGGGGTAACGCAGTAATAGCACAGAAAAGCTCCCGGTAATTACATTTACCAAGAATAATAAAGCAACAGCCGATAAAACCAATCCGATATGATCGAATAAATAATTAACATCTAATAAAGTTCCTACAGAAACAAAAAACAAATTGGTGAATATTTGACGAAACGGCAAAATATTAGAAGCGGCTTGATGACTATAATCGGATTCAGAGATAATCAGTCCTGCCATAAAAGCTCCCAAAGCTACAGATATCCCAACCAATGATGAAATCCATGTAACAGAAAGACAAATAAACACAACAGATAGCAAAAATAATTCCTTACGACGTGTTTTTGCCACTCGGAACATAAAAGCAGGGACAACATATTTGGAAAGCAACCAAACAGCAATTACCGATAAAAAAAGTTTAAAAATTGCAACACCAATCTCATACCATATTCCACTCATATCGCCAGCCAAAGAAGGAGTTATTAGCATGAAAGGAATGGCAGCAATATCCTGAAATACGAGAATGGCAGTGATTACTTTTCCATGCGGGGTATTAATTTCACCTCTATCTTGCAGGACTTTTAGCACAATAGCTGTACTACTTAAAGCAAGTAAAAATCCTACAAAAATGGCAGTGTTTACAGGCAGTGAAAAAGCGATACCCACTAAAGCAATTATTACTACAGACGTAATCATCTGTAGTGAACCGCCTATTAAGATTTCCTTACCCATTTTTTTAATCTGAGATATTGAAATCTCCATACCGATAAGAAACATTAACATGATTACCCCTATTTCAGCAGAAAGACTTATGGTATTGCTTTCATGATGAGTTAAGCTCAATACTGAAGGTCCAGCAATGATACCTGTTGCTAAAAATCCAATGATGGGAGGCATTCGAAAACGTTGGAACAATAAAGTTACCAACATTGACAATGCTAGTATTAAAACGATATCTTGTAATAAATAATGACTCATTTATTCTTGCGGTTGTGTTACAGGTTCTGTTGCAGGTTCTGTTGCAGGTTCAGATACAGGTTCTGCTAAAGGTTCAGGTACGATTGCATTATCTGGCTCTGGCTGTGGTTCTGGTTGTGGTTCTGGCTGCGCATCAGAATCGGGAACATAATCTTGTACAGGTTCAATGTATTCTTCTACTTCTTTTTTGATATGATTTTTCTCAAAACGCTGTAAAAACTGCATTAGCTTTCTATCAGTAGAAACCAGATAGGTATAAGGTGTTTCACCTCTTTTTGTTTTCAAAGTACGGTCCTCTGGTTTCATAATTTGAATAATATCATTAAATTGACGGTTCGACGACATTACCTGCATTACCCCGCGGGTATAACCAAAATAATAATAAGTATTGGCGTCGAGTTTAAAGAAAATATCCATAAAATCGCCACTTCGTCTGCGGGTTACTTCAATAAAACCATCTACATATTTATTTATTTGGGTTCCCATTATATTCCCTACACCAATTTTGCCAACACTGTAATAAGAATCTGTTTTATCATTCCATTTTAAAGTAACATCAGGCAAAAACAGTACATTATTAATTTCCTTTGGAATAACTTTCAGCTTTCCATACATAGTAAGTTCATTTAACAAAACATCGGTATTTTTAACTCCAATCATTTCGCTTAAACCTTTGGTTACATGAGTTGAAGCAATATCTAATGGGGTAGTCGCCATACTATCTATATCCTTAATCATTACTTTCATTGATGCTTCCAACATTGAAAAATCCAAGGTCATCATCAAACGTAAAGTAACATCATCCTTTTGTTTATCTTGAGTAACATTACCTACTGTGGCCATTTTTAATTGACCCAAATCTACACCTAAATTAATTTTTCCTTCACCATAATGAATACAGCTGTCCCTTTGTATACTTAAATAATTACCCGGCAAAAAAGTATTGGCAAGCTTTTCCTTGGTTGAAATACGATAAGAATTTGACTCTTTATCATATCTCAAATAACCATTAGCAGTAGAAATATATGAATCCATATAATTTCTTCGTCCACCCAAAAAACTGGAATAAATATGAACAGAATCATTACATAGAAAAATGCCCGCAAAAAGATTTTTTCTATTCACATCTTTAGGCTGATCGGGAACTGGTATGTAAATATCAAAGGGATCGATTTTATCTTTAAAATAAAACCATAAAGGTTCATAGCAAGCATGCTTCAATTGAACAGCTCCATCGAACAACATGATTTTTTCGCGGGCCATAAAATTTACATAACCTTGATAATTATACACCTCACTCAATTTAAAATCTGATTCAGG
>JAIFLP010000116.1 GCA_020049015.1 Bacteroidota bacterium
TGTACGACCCAACACCATTAAGTGAAACCATTTTTTTAATGTAGCCTTTTCGCTACCTTTTATTGAAAATTTTTCTTTAATTGACATAACAAATAAATATTTTATATTGCAGTATTAATATCAAAGTTTTCTAGATAATCAGCGATTCGTCGCAAAAACGTACCACCCAAAGAACCATCAATAATTCGGTGATCATAAGTAAGAGAGAGAATTATTTTATGCCGAATGGCTATAACATCACCTGTTGGAAGTTCAAGAACTGCTGGTTTTTTTTCGATGGTACCTGTTGCAAGAATAGCCACTTGAGGTTGATTAATAATAGGCGTACCGGTAGTGTTTTTGAAAGTACCAAAATTGGTAATGGTAAAAGTTCCACCCTGTACATCATCAGGAGAAAGCTTGTTAGTACGTGCTTTATTGGCCAAAGATTGAATTTCAGTCGCCAATCCCCCTAAATTAAAAGAATCAGTATTTTTTATAACCGGAACAATAAGATTGCCATTTGGCAAAGCCACTGCAATACCAACATTTACATTCTTTCTAACAATAATTTTAGTTCCATCTACCGATGAATTGATCATAGGGAAATCGCGCAAAGCCTTGGCTGTAACCTCAGTAAAAACAGGCATATACGTAAGTTTTGCACCATAACGTTTTTCAAAAGCAACTTTATTTCTTTCGCGCCACAGAACAAGATGGGTAACATCGGCCTCTATAAAGCCGGTGACATGGGGCGAAACCTGCTTAGACATAACCATATGATCAGCAATGAGCTTGCGCATTCGATCCATTTCGATAATCTCATCACCACTAGATGACAATACCTTAGGAACATCCATCTTAGGTTGCGGGGTAGAAACAGGAGCTGAACTGGCAGGTGAAGATTTGCGATTTGCAATATACTTAACTACATCTTCCTTTCTCAAACGGCCGCCCTCTCCTGATCCCGATATATTATCAAGTTCTTCAGTAGAAACACCTTCTTGCTTGGCAACACTTTTTACCAGAGGAGAATAAAAACGTCCTGAAGCGTTGGCCTGCGATTTTGGAGGCAAAACAGTTTCATGCAATTCCTTTTTTTCTGCTATTAATTCCTGTTTGGGACTGTTAATTGCAGTAGCATCTGTATTTATTATAGCAATTACAGAACCTACCACAACTTTATCATCTACCTTAAACAAAACTGACTCAACAATTCCCGCTACCGGTGAAGGAATTTCTGAATCAACTTTATCTGTAGCTATTTCAAGCAAAGGGGTGTCTTCTTCTACAGTATCTCCAGTTTTTACAAACCATTTTGTAATGGTTGCTTCTTCAACACTTTCGCCCATCTTGGGCATTTTTATTTCAAAAAGAGCCATGATATATAAAATCAATAATTGTTTATACTTTTCATCAACAAAACAAGCAATACTGCAAGTTGTTTAAACAAAACTTAAAAATATTTTCAAAATAACCTCAATTGCGTATTGTATAAATATTCATCTGTTATAAAAGACACGTCCCTATTCGCTTTGGTATTACTGGCCAAAGGATTGATTGTATAAGAAATAATATCATCATTAGGACAAGGCTGAATGTACGATTGTATAGTAGAAACAGACAATTGATCAGATAACCAGGCCAATTCAATTTCACGTGAAATAATGGCCGGCATCCGCATGCGGGTATTATGAATAAATTCCATTTTATCATTCGCCGGAGTAGTAACTATAGAAACTGTTTGGAACAGTTCACCTGAATCAGGATGTTGCCACTCACTGTAAAGTCCGGCCATTACTAACAAGCCATTATCGGCACTTTTAATATAGTAAGGTACTTTAATCTTTGATTCAGAGCGCCATTCATAAAATCCATTTGTAATAACTGCACAACGTTTTTCAGAAAAAGAATGCTTAAAAGAAGGCTTTTCATGAATGCTTTCTATTTTCGCATTAAATGTTTTTTCTCTTAGAGACGAAGCTTGCTGCCAATCTTTGCAAAAAGCTGGTATTAAGCCCCAATTCATAAACTGTAATTCATTGTTTTTATTCTGAGATAGAATAGGTAACAATGGGAATTCAAAAGCCGAAACCAGGTATCTTTTTCTGTGATCGGGCAAAATAATTTTATTACCATAGCGTTTTTCTATTTGCTCACGGCTGATATTTAAATTTACTGTAAAACACATACAATTAAAATATTATGATCTGCGAAGACATATTAATTAAAAAACTTGAAGTGTATTCTCTCATATCTAAATATTACCCAACCTCATAATAGTAAATATAAGATAAAACAAAGACGAATCAAAACTGTTTTAATTATATTCGCATAAAAAAAAGAAAATATGCTATCTGTATTATACCTTTTAAAATATCACATTATTGTACTTTATTTGGCAATGGTTTTAATATTAATACTTATTGATATCTTGTTTATTAAAGCAATTGATTCAAATAAAACAAAAAGTAAAACAAGGACAATACTGAAATATCTTCATTGGAGCATTGCTTTAAGTGGGTATATTTGGTTATTCGGATTGGTTACAGACAAGACAGAATGGCCCAAAGATTTTTCCTTTCACAGGGTAATGCAGTACAGCGGATATATGTATCTGACCTATTTTCCTAAAATGATATTTTTAATCACCTATTTGTTTTTAATACCCGTTTTATACATAAGAAAAGGGAAAGCTGCCGTAATAAAAGTCGCCATTACATTAGGAATAACTACATTTCTTTTATTGCTATATGGAATAAGTATAGGAAGGTTTAATTTTGAAGTGAAGAAGGTAGCATTGCAGATCAATAATTTACCCGCATCGTTTAAAGGTTATAAGATAGTGCAAATATCAGATCTACATTTGGCCGGATTTTACGGCAATGAGAATCAACTTAAAAAAGCTGTTGATATAATTAACAAATTGGATCCCGACCTTATATTATTTACCGGAGATTTAGTAAATAATTACAGTTCAGAAGCATTGCCATATGTATCTGTATTATCAAAATTAAAGTCGAAAGATGGAAAATACTCCATATTAGGCAATCATGATTATGGCGATTATGCATTTTGGAAAGACAGTATTGAGAAAGAAAACAATTTAAAGCTCATATATGAAGTACATAGACGTATGGGATTTACATTATTAGACAATACACACAGCTTGATTAGGAAAAACAATGACAGTATTTATCTTGCCGGAGTAGGAAATTGGGGTAAACCACCCTTTCCGCAATACGGCGATATAATCAAAGCTCTTTCAAGCATACCCTCAAATGCCTATATTATATTAATGACACATGATCCATCACATTGGGAATTGGAAATAAAAAACCAATATTCTGTTGCATTAAGCCTATCAGGACACACGCATGGGATGCAGCATGGTATAGATTTAGCTGGGATTAAATGGAGTCCAGCCAGTTGGCAATACAAGGAATGGCAAGGACTTTACCATCACAATGGCAAGTATTTATATGTAAATGCTGGCTTAGGAAGTATAGGAGTACCCTCCAGGGTAGGCATAAATCCAGAGATAAGTTTGATTACATTAAATTAAAGATTTTTAAATATACCGAAAAACAACAAGAAAATGCACTTGTTATAGAATTGAAATACAGTAATATAAGTTGACGTATGTGAAAAAATGAAAAAAAACATGGGCCATAATTTGCGAAATAAAAATATTCAGCTACCTTTGCAACCGCTTTTAACAAAAAGCATTTAGGGCAGATCTAGTAGCTCAGCTGGTAGAGCACATCCCTTTTAAGGATGGGGTCCTGGGTTCGAATCCCAGCTGGATCACAAAAACAATAGAGACAGGTTTATAATCTGTCTCTATTGTTTTAAAACAGGTTGTAAACTTGTCTTAATTATATGTAGACAGGTAGTAACCTGTCTCTACTTAATTTTTTAGGATAGTGAATTCAACCCTTCTGTTTAATTGTCGGCCCTCTTCAGTATCATTTCCTGCTATAGGTTTTTCTTTTCCATAACCTTTAGAACTCACGCGTTCAGGAGCAATACCTTTACTTACAATATAATCCCGCACCGCAGCAGCCCTTCCTTGAGAAAGCTTAAGATTTATATAATCAGGACCCACATTATCGGAATGACCAGCAATTTCAATAACTATAAGTTGATTATCCTGAAGCACATTTACAACCCTGTCAAGCTCAGGATATGACTCTACTCTAAGCTCTATTTTGGCTAAATCAAAAAAGATATTATTCAACCGAATGGTTTGACCCACTTCAATAGGAACCAAAGAAAGGTCTTTAATTTCTTCTTTATATGCCGCAACTGCTGTTAAATCAAGATTATCTGAAACAGCTATATAACCTTGAGCGCGAGCAGAGAAACCATAATTTTTACCATAAGGAAGAATTATTTTATAAGAACCATCTACAGGATTGGTTCGGGCTTGACCTGCAGGAGAGCCCTCTGGAAGGATTTCATAAAAAATTTCCGCATCAAGAGGCAGAGAAGTTTTTGAATTAAGCACCCTACCTGAGATTAGCACTACAGGATTTGGTTTAACGTCTTCTTTTAATTTAATTCTATAAATATCGGTACCTTGACCTGCGCCTACTGTTTTAGATAAATAAGCAAATTCGCCTTTCGCATCAATAGAATAATACGCCTCAAATTCCTGCGAGTTTATAGGCTTGCCCAAATTAATAGGCATTGACCAACGCAGCCATGAGTCATCGAGTCGTTTTGACATATAAATATCATTATTTCCTATACTACCCTTTCTATTACTAGAGAAATATAGAGTAACACCATCAGAAGCTAGAAAAGGACAAAACTCATCTAATTCGGTAGAAATTGGATCGGGAATTTTAACTGGTACTGACCATGAATTGGCTCCCAGTTTAAAAGCGACATATAAATCCATTAGCTCACTATTTTTATTTTCACTAAAATAGAGCAACAGCACTGCCCCATCATTAGAAAGAAAACCTCCATAATATAAGCCTTTGTGCATTTTTGAAAATGATTTGATATCCTGCTTAATGAATTTACCCCAACCCTCTTTTGATTTATGCGACAGAGAGAAACCATCAATTAAACGATCTTTATCATCATACGCCCCCCTTACCAGCAGCGTATTGCCATCGGGAGAAATATTAAAAATGCTGTTATAAACATTTTGATTGAGGGGCTTTTGAAGTTTTTTTGCCTCTGACCATGTTGAATCGTTTATATATTGAGAGAACCATATATCTTGACAATCCTTATTAGTAGCATATTTAGTATTTTTAGGATGTCCCTCTCTGGTAAAATATAAGGACTTCCCATCAGGTGAAATTTTGGGGTCAAATTCAGAATATTGTGAATTTACCATTTCTCCTAAATTCTCTAAAACATCATTCTGAGACAACAGAAGTTGGATGTTAAAAAAAGCTAATAACACAAAAATATTCCTCATGGCTATATAAATTTAGGTTCTGTAAATTTATACGCAATGAAATAAATAAAGTTTATTTTTGAATTATAATAAACTCAACCCTTCTGTTTAACTGTCTGCCAGCCTCGTTAGCATTGTTTCCAACAGGATTTTTCTTACCCATACCCTTGGTAATAATTCTTGTACTCGAAATACTACGGTAAATTAAATATTGAGAAACAGCAAAAGCTCTATCGTATGACAACTGGTTATTTAAAGCATCAGAACCTACATTATCAGTATAGCCTGAAATTTGAATTTTCATAGTTGGATTTTCAATCATGGTTTGCAATAAATAATCGAGTTCCTTGAACGATTCAGGTCTGATAGAAGCCTTGCCATTATCAAAATACAATTTATCTAATCTGAAACCTTTACCCAGCACAATAGGCTCAAGCACAATATCAAGCTTCATATCGGAAGCAGAATCGGGCGTAAAAAACGAACGCAAAACAGGAATATAATTTTTTGCACTCAAAGCAAAATTATAAGAAAGGCCAGGCAATAGCGATAATACTGTATTACCATCCGAGTTGATGAAAACAGAATCGTAGCCAGGCGTATGAAACCAAGCTTTAACTGGGATAGGCATTTTATTATCGGCAGCAATGGAATTAAGCGCTATACTTACCCTCATGACTGGTTCAGGAATCCTTTTAATTGCGATAAGCAACTCATTTCCAAGTTCATTAACATCGAGCGTATCAATAAATTCAACATAAGCATCAGCTTCGGCTCTGAATACGTGAGTAGATTTATTAAACAAAGAAATGAAAACACCAGAATCGCTAAAAAAAGTATTTTGGACTTTATTATCTAGGTCATTCACGTACAAATAGGAACGCAAAGCTTTTCCACTATCATCTTTAACACGAACAGTAAGCATAACATTCTTAACAGGCTGGGGTTCCTTATACAGAGCAACAGAAACTAAATCGGACTCGCCCATAGAGCTATAAGACGAAGTATAGAAAGCCATTGTTTCATCGGAAGAACTTGAAAATCCAGCCTCAAAACCTATGGTATTAAAAGATGAACCCAGGTTTAAGGGAGAACCCCAATTAAGCCACGACTCGTCGAGGCGGCGACTAACATAAAGGTCGTAATTCCCAGACCCCCCGGCCCTATCACTTGAAAAATATAATAATTTACCATCATTAGAAATATAAGGAGTAATTTCATCATCAGGAGAACTTAGTATTTTTAATTTTACCGGACGAGTGTATGAACCATCCATTTTTAAGAAACTAACATATAAATCGCTATGGATAGCATTTGCTTTTTCGCTAAAAAAGAAAATAGCCATTTTTTTATCCATAGAAAAAGCGGCACCATCGTATAAACCCTTCACCATAGAAGCATACTCGTCAATTACGATACGTTCAGGAACAGACCAAGAAACCCCATCAAAAAAAGAAGTAGAAAAGCCATTTTCAAACCATTTACCCTCTTTATAAGCACCTCGAATGATTAATTCTTTGCCATCGGGGGCAATATACACAATAGCGTTGTATGTATGGCGATTAAAAGGATCGGACATTTTAACGGCAGGTAGCCAGGTATTATTATCAGAAGACCAATCGGAATACCAAATATCTTGACAAAATTTTTCTTCATTAATTCGGGTATTTTGTGGATGGCCTTCTCTCACAAAATAAAGGCGAGATTTATCAGGAGTCATGCGAGCATTAGACTCTTTAAAAGCTGAATTTACAGCATCACCAACCGGTAAGCGGCGTTCAACAATTTGAGATTTTGCAGTTAGAAACAAGCAAAACGAAGCCAGTGAAAAAACGAATAATTTATTCATATCAATCAAAATGAAAACAAAAGCAATATAATTAAATATTTTTAGAAATTGTAATATAGCCAGGATATTCAATAATCCGCTTACCAACATTGATATACGGTTTTAATTTAATTTTCAAAACAACTGGATTATTTGACTCTCCCGCAGCAGACAAAGCCAAATCGAGCAAAGCAGAAAGCTTTTCACCCTTTAAAACCAGCGCAAGATTGGTTTGTAAATATACTGGAACCACAGCACTTCCCTTACCAGGAATAGAAACTCTACTATCATTAGAACCCGAAATTAGCTCACGATCATTAATATAAACGATAAAATCGAGTTTATTCATAGCAGCTAATTTTTCATTAGGATTATCGACATGTAAATTAAGAACAAAAGAAGCAGGGAGATTACCCGAAGCAAAAAGACCAGCGATGCGGGCCGACTCCATGAAAGTAAAATCAGACAAGTCTCTATCCTTCAAATTTATCCCCCCAATAGAAACAGGAATAAGCTCTTGAACCTCAAAAGTGCATTCGGCAACATTCTTCATATGAAAGAACTGCTTAACAAAACAAGACCCTACTAAAAAAGGCAAACACAGCCAGATGCAGTATTTAAAGAAAGAATTAAAATAGCCCTTGATCATAATAAAGCTTTAAGAATATTCTTTGGGAAAAAAGGACCCTCATAAATAAACCCGGTATACACTTGAACCAGATCGGCACCTTTCTCTATTGCCAAGCGAGCATCATTGGGCGAGAAAATACCACCCACCGCAATAATGGGTAAATTGGATAAAGACCTAACCCGTTCAATAAAATGAATGGTACGAGCAAACAAAGGCTTGCCACTCAAGCCACCATTACCAATAGAAGCAATCATATCAGGATGAGAAATCAAAGCCTGTCTTGAAACAGAAGTATTGGTTAGCACAAATCCATCTACACCCAATTCATGCACTAGTTCAACAGTTTGCAATAACTGATCATCATTTAAATCGGGTGAAACTTTAAGAAGCACAGGCTTTTTATCAGAAAACGAATTGCGAGAACTGATAACAGCTAATAGAATAGCACGAAGCTTCTCGGCATCTTGCAACTCACGTAAATTTGTAATATTCGGACAACTCACATTAACTACAAAATAATCGCAATAGGGAAACAATTCGTTAAAAACCATAACATAATCGGCAACAGCATCACAATTATCTGTAGCAGTATTTTTACCTATATTGCCACCAATAATACAATCGTGACGGCGGAATTTTTTAAGATTTTCAACAGCAGACAAAACCCCCTTGTTATTAAACCCCATTCGATTGATAAGAGCAGCATCGTTCTTCAGTCGGAACAATCGAGGCTTAGCATTACCAAGCTGCGGTTTAGGAGTTAAGGTACCAATCTCAATAAAACCAAAACCCAAAGAAGCAAGCGGCTTTATGAACGCGGCATTTTTATCGAAGCCAGCAGCTAATCCCACAGGATTTTTAAAATTTAGTCCCAATACTGAACGATTTAATTTAGAACTTTTCACACCAAACAAAACGCTAAATAGATTAGGAGCAAAAGGAATAAGGTGAATTATGCGCAAGCAGAACATAGCAAAATAGTGAGCCCTTTCAGCGTCGAGAAGGAAGAATAAAGGTCGCAATAAGTAACGGTACATAATTTATTTTCAACAAAAGTAATCAATTATTTTGAAGACAAGAATTCCTCGAAGCGACCATTTTTATAAAAAACAACAATTTTGCTCACCCCCAGCTCAGAATCAGCAGCAATCAGTGTGTTTACATTTGTAGACATTTTGCTATCTGGTTGATTGGTTACATTTGTATCTATATGCATTTGTTTCGAACCAGAACTTTTATATTGAGGCAGCACCTCATCATTAACATCATTAGACAAAGACTGAGCAGCTTTCGAGCGAAGCATCTCCCCAGCACCTGTAATTAACCAATCGGCATTTACATTCCTAAAACGCGACAACGTTTTAAGAATAAAATCGAAACCGGGCATATTTCTACCCGAAAGGATATGCGAAACAGAAGAACGTTGCACACCAATTTCATCAGCAAAACGAGCAGCAGATAAGCCTTCCTGAGCCATTAATTTAAGCAAACGATCCTTCATACACATAAAATTTCGACAAAAGTACAAAACTATCTTAAATAAATAGCACAAATGTAGAAATATGAATTTGAAGCATCTGATTTAAATAAAACAACCATATACTAGTATATTAAAGCATTATAGACCTATTTTTGATTATTTAAATGTATTAAATATTTACTATTAATGATTTATATAAAATACTGAATTATAGAATTATAATATCTAAAATATGACTAAATACACACAATTATTTACTAAATACAATTATTTATTAAATATGCAGTTTAATTAATTTTTATAAGTATCTGATTTATTGTTATTTAATATAAATATATAGGATAGTGAAAATAATATACATAAGTAATCAGATCTACTCCATCGATATGATATAATATTAATACAAATGTGAATTAATTGAATGTATCGTGATTACATATGTATATTTTTATAGAGGTGGTATTTGGGGTTATAGTTTTTAACACGAATTAATAATCAATTTATACGATTATAAAAAACTTGATTGTTTTAATTGATAACTCCGCTCCCACCATTTTTTGAAAAATGTCTAAATCCCTATATTTTATGGTCAGCTTTGTTAATCCACTACAATACATATTCAATAGGTGCGCTCATTAAGTTTGCTTGAATTTTTCATTTTGGAATATAGAAATGTAAAAATAGCAATCTCACGCACAGCGAATTATTTAATCAACTTAGGCTGCTTTAACGCATCGAACAGAATTTCGGCAGGATGAACCACAGACCGACCTGTACCATCAAAAATTTGGTGGCGACAACTAGTTCCAGGAGCAGCAATTACTGTTTGATTACTTGCCTTGCGCACCTCAGGAAACAATACCAACTCTCCTATCTTCATTGACAAATCGAAATGCCTTTTCTCATAGCCAAACGAACCAGCCATACCACAGCAACCAGAAGCAATTTCTTTAACCTTATAATTTTTAGGAATAGCCAATACAATTTTGACCGGAACCGTAGATGCAATTGCCTTTTGTTGACAATGCCCATGCAATAAAATCTCTTTTGTGTCATCAACAAATAGATCAGCACTAATTTTCCCATCCTGAAACTCCTTAGCCAAAAACTCTTCAACTAGAAAACATTTAGAAGCAAAACTTTTAGACGAAGCACGGTACTCGGGTCGAACCAATTCAGAATACTCATCTCTGAAAGTTAGCAAAGCAGAAGGCTCAATACCAATTACAGGAATATCATTAGACAAACAAACCTTTAAACGAGAAATATTTTTTTCCATTAAATTGCGGGCTTCTTTTAATAAACCCTTAGAGATATATGTTCTACCACTTTCAGTTACAGGAATTAGCTCCAGTTTATATCCAAGAGATGAAAGTAAACCCAAAACCTTAATCCCTACATTTACATCGTTATAATTAGTGAACTCATCAATAAATAGATACAGTTTTTTATTATCAGACTTATCATTATTTAAAGCAAGCTCCATTTTGCGGAACCATTTTCGCAAGGTAACACGATGTAACAGTGGAAGATTACGCTCCTTAGCGAAGCCCAGCAAACCTTTAATGAGTTGAGAAGAAACAGAATTCCGAACCAACGCGTTGTAAAAGGATGGAAAAGTAGACGCCATTCGATTAAATCGCGTAATATTTGCAATCATCCATACACTTAGAGGGGTCCCTTTCAGAGAATAAAAATGCTGTAGAAATTCAGCCTTTAACTTAGCCATATCAACTCCAGAAGGGCATTCTGACTTACAACCTTTACACGACAAACACAGATCGAGTATGTCATACACCTCATGAGAAGCAAAAGGCTTTTTAATCTTTGGATTTGACAGATACTCACGGAGTATATTAGCACGTGCTCGAGTAGTTGCATTTTCATCCTTTGACGCCATATAACTCGGACACATAGTTCCCCCAATAAGGTGCGACTTGCGACAATCGCCCGAACCATTACATTTTTCAATATGACGCATAAATCCGAGAGAATCAGAATAATCGAAATAAGTATCAAAAACTTTACTTTCAATATCAGGAGTAAATCTTAAATGAGAATCCATCGCCGGTGTATTGGTAATTTTACCGGGATTGAAAATTTTCTTAGGATCCCATAATTCCTTTACATTCTTAAGTAAAGTATAATTATGATCGCCAATAATTATGGGGATAAACTCGCCTCTTAAACGCCCATCACCATGTTCGCCGCTCAAAGAACCGCGGTATTTTTTCACAAGATGCGCCACATCGGTAGCAATTTGACGAAACTTTTTAACATCCTCCGATTTTTTCAAATCGAGCACCGGACGAAGATGCAATTCCCCCGTAGCAATATGAGCATGAAAAACGCAGGTCAGTTCATGTTTTTTAAGTATTAGTTTAAAATCCTTTATATAATCAGTTAAATCATAAGGAGATACAGCAGTATCCTCAATTAAGGAAACGGGCTTAGCATCACCCGGAATATTGGAAAGAAGTCCCAATCCTGCTTTTCGCAATGTCCATACTTTATTGATATCGGTTCCTGTTAAAAGGGGAAAATGATAACCCAATCCAGCGCCACGTAATTCATGTTCTAATTGATTAGCGAGACTTAGAATTTCCTCTTTGGAATCGCGTGCCCATTCCACAATGATAATCGCACCCGGCTCACCCTGAATGAAGAAGCGATTTTTGTTTTGCTCAATGCTCGAGCGTGTACATTTGAGAATGATATCATCGATCAATTCAATAGCACCCGGATTATATTTAAGAGCCAATAGATTACCTAAAAGCGCCTCTTCAAGAGTATTGAAATGGACACATAGCAAAGCCTTTTCTGTTGGAGGCAAAGGCACAAGATTTAATTTTATTTCGGTAACAAACAAGAGAGTACCTTCAGAACCGGCAATTAGTTTGGCAAAATTAAAATTGTCATTACCTAAACCGAACCAAGAGCTATAAAGCAACTGATCTAAAGCATAGCCATTATTTCTTCGCTTTATTTCGGGCTTTGGGTAATTGTTTATAATATTATCCTGATTTGTTTTATCAGATAGCATATTAAAAGCTTGGCGGTACAAATTACCTTCCAAGGTATCAAGCTTTAATTTAGACTCACATTCGCCATTAGAAAGAGGCTTAAAAGTTACAAAATCGCCATTAGGCAAATAACCGGATACCTCTATAGTATGATCGCGAGTGCTTCCATAAATAAGAGAATGGGCGCCACATGCATTATTACCCAACATACCTCCCATCATACACCTATTAGCTGTGGAAGTTTCGGGACCAAAAAATAATTGGTGGGGTTTTAAAAACAGATTTAATTCATCGAGCACCGCACCAGGTTGAACCTTAACCCATTTTTCATTGGTATTGAGTTCAATTATTGCATTCATGTATCTAGAAACATCAACAATAATTCCATTACCTACAACCTGACCCGCTAAAGAAGTACCTGCAGCTCGTGGAATAAGCGAAATATTATTTTGATGAGCAAACAGAATTAATTCTTTGATATCTTCATTGCAAGCAGGACGAGCAACCGCAAGGGGGATTTCTTTATAGGCCGAAGCATCGGTAGCATAAATGAGTCTTTGCACCTCATCAAAATAAAGATCACCCTTTAGTTTTTCCTTTAAAACCAAACCATTAAAATTATTATGAGTCTCCATCTACAATAAAATTTTGACAAAAATGCACAAAAAAAATGACAATGCTATCCTGCACTGTACTGCAAGGAGCGGAAGAAGAAAGAAGGAAAAATAAAACATGATCAACATGAAGCAAAATAAAAACTATTTTCTTAACTTTATAGCCATAGATATTTACCAGATAAAGCATTAGAAATCAATGGATATTATAGCACAAATTAAAGATAAAGCTAGAAAAAGCAGGAAAAGGATTGTATTGCCTGAATCGTTTGATGAAAGGACATTACAAGCAGCATCGATAATAGAAAAAGAAGGGCTTGCAGAATTGATTTTGATAGGCAAGAAAGATTGCATAGAAAGGGATTGCAAAAACTTAGGGATCGAAAATTTAGGGCAAATAAAAATAGTTGACCCACAGCTAAATCCCGATAAAGAGAAATATATTGAATTAATGATGCAGTTAAGAAAAGAAAAAGGTCTTAACTATGAAACGGCATTAAAGCAAATAGAAGATCCGTTGTATTTAGCTACCATAATGATAAAAGCAGGAGATGCAGATGGAGAAGTGGCCGGAGCGGCAAACTCAACAGGCGACACCATTCGACCAGCATTTCAATATATTAAAACATTACCAGGCATTAGTGTAGTATCGGGTGCATTTATCATGGTCTTAAAAGACAAAGAATTTGGAGAAGATGGGATTTTGGTATTTGCCGACTGCGCTGTTCATCCCGATCCCACCGCTGCTGAACTGGCTGAAATAGCCATAGCCAGTGCAGGAACTGCTAAAGCCATAGCTGGAATAGAGCCCAAAATAGCCATGTTGAGTTTTTCGACACAAGGAAGTGCGAAGCACGTTATGGTAGATAAAGTTAAAGAAGCCACCAAGATAGTAAGGCAAAAAGCACCGGAATTAAAAATTGAAGGAGAGATACAGTCAGATGCAGCCATAATTCCTGAAATAGGACAGCGAAAATGGCCTGGGAGTGAAATTGCAGGCAAAGCGAATGTTTTAATATTTCCAGATTTAAATTCAGGCAATATAGCTTATAAATTAGTTCAGCGACTTGCTCATGCAGAAGCGATAGGACCGGTATTGCAAGGCTTGGCGGCACCTATTAATGATTTATCGAGAGGATGTAGTGTTAATGATATAGTAAATTTGGTAGCCATCACAGCCAATCAGGCATCAGCAAAATAAAGGAATATGACAGAGAGGATAGAGGATTATTCATTAAATAAACGAATTAGGCAGCAAAGCAGTTTGCAGCAAATAGGTATTGTAGGTTGTGGAATTGTTGGGCAAGAAATAGCCCGCATGGCTGCTCGTTATGGTATGGACGTGATATTTCTTGACATGGATGAAGATAAAGTGAAAGAGATATTTCATTTAATCGGTAGCCAATTAGATGAAGAGATCAATCATTTTGGCTTGACAGAAGGAGATAAACGTTCTATTTTATCGCGAATAAAAGGCACCTCCAGATATGAGGATTTAGGGACATGCCAGATTGTTCATGAGTCAGTTAATTCCAGATTACCGGGTAGTAATTTGGAATTGTGCAGGGAGATATTTAAAAAAATAGAAGCACATGTAAGTCCGGAATGTGTTATAGCCACAAATAATAGCTCACTAATGGTTTCGGAAATTGCACTGCAATTAGAAAATCAGGAACGGGCCATTGGCATACATTTTTTAAGTCCGGCCAATAAAGTAAAAGTAGTTGAAATAGCGCGAGGGGTAAATACCAATATTAAAACATTGGAATTGGCCAAGAAGTATTTGAAAATGTTGGGAAAAGATACTATTACTATCAACGAATCACCTGGTCATATTAGCACGCGATTGATTGTTACATTAATTAATGAATCATGTGAATTGCTTATGGAAGGTGTAGGCACAGTTGACTCAATAGATAAATTAATGAAGCAAGGATATGGATTGCAGCAAGGCCCTTTTGAAATGGCCGACAGATTAGGTTTGGATAAGGTATTGAAATGGATGGATAATTTATACAATGAGTATAGTTTACAAAAATTCAAAGCCAGTCCGATAATTAAACGTTTGGTTAGAAGTAAATATTGGGGTAAGCAAACAGGAAAAGGTTTTTACAATTACGAGAACGGGAAAATAGTTGCCCCTTTGGTATTTATGACAGAATTTAAATTTTAAGATATCGTATTATGAAAATTATAGTGTTGAATTGTGGAAGTTCGTCAATTAAATTTCAATTTTACGATACCACTAAGAATATTGTAATGGCAAAAGGAACACTTGAAAAGCTAGGCTTGCATGGTTCTTTTTTAAAGTATGAGAAATGTGGAGAAAGTAAAGTAACATTTGAGGGTGAGATACTTGATCATCAAATGGGTATAGAATACATTTTGGGAGTACTTTTAAGTAGCAAACATGGAATAATAAAAAGCTTTGATGAGATAGATGCGGTAGGACATCGTGTAGTTTTAGGCGGCGAAGAATTTGATCGCAGCGTGATGATTAACGATTATGTTTTACAAAAGGTAGAATCTTTTAATGATTTAGCGCCACTGCACAATCCTGCTAACTTAAAAGGTATATATGCCATGCAGTATTTATTGCAAGATATACCTCAGGTTGCTACTTTTGATACGGCATTTCATCAAACGATGGAAGAGAAAGTTTATATGTACGCCTTACCGTATTCAATGTATAAAAATTATGGAATCCGTCGATATGGCTTTCATGGAACCAGTCACCGGTATGTATCACAGCGGGCATGTGAAGTATTAGATCTCGAATATTCGAAGCAACGCATCATTACTTGTCATTTAGGAAACGGAGCCTCAATTGCGGCAATTAAATATGGAAAATCTATTGATACATCGATGGGATTAACGCCAGTTGAAGGATTAATAATGGGAACCCGTTGTGGTGACATAGATGCGGGAGTTTTATCTTACATTATGCAGCAGGAACAAATTGATTCGGTAGCCTTAAACTCGTTATTGAACAAGCACAGTGGAATGCTTGGTATAAGTGGAGTTTCGTCAGATATGCGTGAAATAATGGAAGCATCGGGACAAGGAAATGAAAGGGCCAAACTAAGTATAGAAATGTATACTTACCGCATAAAAAAATATATAGGTTCTTATGCTGCGGCTATGGGGGGTGTTGACATTCTGGTGTTTACAGGCGGTGTTGGCGAAAATGCAGGTGAAATTAGAAAGCAAGTTTGTTCCGATATGGAATATATGGGGATTGTATTAGATGATGCTATTAATATAAATACCTTTTCATCTGATACGATTATATCACCTGCAGATAAAAAAGTAAAAGTTATGGTAATAGCAACTAATGAGGAATTAGTGATAGCAAAAGACACGGAACAAATTGTAAAAAACATTCAGCAAGGTAGAAAATTAGAGCAGCCGTTTAATTTGGATATGTAATAATCTATTAAAATTAATTTTCATGTAATTCTTCATATCGTTTTTTAGCCCAATTAAAACTTGGTTCCAAAACCATTGTTTTACTAAGAATTATTTTTGCGTTTTTACTGTCACCTATTGCAATATAAGCATTTGATAGCGACATAAGTGCATTTAGGTACATCCAATTATTTTTAGTCCGCGAACTTTTTTCAAATAGGTCAATAGCTTTTAAATATACCTCAATGGCCTTTGATTTAGAACCACCCATTAATTCTGGCATATAGAACAAAGCATTTGCCCTTTCAACATATCCGTAAGGATTTTGAGGATTTAGAGAAATAGACTGATCTATCAGTTTCAAGCTTTTTGGCCCGTTAAAAGGCGCTTTTAACTTATTGAGTGCAATGGTGAAGCCCATTAGAGCGCCTCTAAGGGCTAATATTTTAGAATCGGTTGGGTTTTGTTCCAGTAAACGTTCTGTGTGATTCAACGCATTTTCTAAAATAATTTCCGCTTTGCTATTATCTTTAACAGAGAGTAAATATGCAATATAGCCATATTGGGTACCTACAATTTCTTGAAGCAACAGCAAATCATGGTTTTGTTTATATTGTTGCTCCATTTTATTCAACGAAAGTTCCCATAAATCAATCCGACCCATGATATAGTATTTATAAATATTAGTTGCATAAACTCCTGTTGAATAAGAAGTAATAAATAAAAATGAAGCTAGTAAGCTGATGTATATTTTTGTTTTCATTTTGTTTTCATTTAAGATTTGTTTTAATATTAAAACAAATAATTAAACAAAATGTTCAAAAGAGAACAAAAAAAAGCTGTTTTTTTCCTGACTTGCCCTTTTTGTTTATATGTATTTTTTTTCTACGAAGATATCAAGGCTAACACCCCTATTTTATTTGTGAAGTAGTCAAATTATGATACAAAATATACCTTAGTGCGTTAAATTTAGCGCTTTTTATAATCGTCTATTGATTATAGGAAGATTATGACCGCATAGGATACAAGAAGGCAAGTCAGGAGAAAGCACCGTAAGCCTAGGAAAATAAGTAACCGATCGTTTTTTTTAATAAATATTTAATAATGATTGTCATACAAGCAAGCACCTGACAGAAGAATAGATTTTTATTTAAATAAATAAATTTTTATATGAAAAATTGTAAAAAAATGATAAATTTGAATCTGACATTAGTGATTTGTAACAATTTGTTTTGCGAAATTTGTAATCATCATATTAATATTTTTATTTTATTCAAAATCATATAATTATCAATCTTTAATTTTTTTTTTATGAAAACAAGATTTATTTTTCTTTTATTAATGGCATTTGTAAGTTTACAATCTTATGCAAAAGACCCAGGATTAAAGGAAGCTATTATGACGCAAGATGTAGTCAAGACGAAAGAGCTTTTGAACTCGGGTGCAGATCCAAATGAAATGATTTCTGGTAGTCCGGTCATTAGATTGGCCGCAACTTTTGGAAATGTTGAAATTATAAAGCTATTAGTTGAAAAAGGTGCTATAGTGGATAAGGTAGGAACTTTAGGTTTAACAGCTCTATCAGGATTGGCTGAAGGAGAGAAAGAGCCAGAGGAATTGCTTGCGCGAAATAAAGAAATTAATGCTAAACTTATTAAAAGAGTAAAAGGTGATACTGCTAAAGTAGCAAAATGGATTTCACATGAGGACATTACACGCTTTTCAACTGTGAATGATAGAATAAAATGTTTAATAGAGCTGGGCGCTGACCCTAATTATGTTTTAGGAAGTGGAGCTGTGAAAATTGGAACTCCTTTTCTTTGGGCTGTAAAAGCGGGTAAACTTGATATAGTAAAATTGATGATTGAAACCAAAAAAGTAGACCTAGAATATCGCTTTGATAGCTATGCCGAAAAATCAATTAGAGTTTCTAACAAACTTGGTGCAGGTAGACTAGGAGATGCTGCTACTGAAAAAGAATGGGCAGAAATTTCAATGTTTAATACTCCATTGCTTTACGCTATAGATAAAGAAAACTTAGAACTAGTAAAAGTGCTTATTGAAGGTGGTGCAGATATTAACAATGGAAAAAAAATTGAATGGGATGAGTCTAGCCCTGAATATAGAATCCACCATTGGGAACTATGGACTCCACTGGATGTTGCTACAAAAGCAAAAAAGCCCAACCAAGAAATTATCGAATACTTGAAATCAAAAGGTGCATTGACCAATGCAAAATAAATTATAAAGAAATAACAAATTGATTTGTTTTATTGTAAAATAGTGCTAGTCTAGCACTATTTTTTTTTACTTTCTCTATGTCCTACTCTATGGGTAGGTATTAATCTTAAAACGAGAGCCCGCTATTTTTCAATTACTATAAACATTGCGATTTTTCCAAATCAATTCTTTATGATATTGTTTTTGGAAATATTTCCAAGATAGTAGGAAAATATAAAAAGAATGAAATAAAAACGAGATAGTAAATCGGAATATGTTTTGCTTACTCAACAAAGCTATTAATATAGCATTAACTAATAAAACGATACTGTAACTGAATAATATATAATTATTAAAATGCAATGGGATTAACACTAATGGAATTATTGAAGAGAAAGCAAAGAAAAAAGCGAAAAGATAACTCTTCATAAAAAAATGCAGGAAGTTTTTTGAAAAACCTTGTAACGCCTCATGATGCGAATTATACATCCTACAGCGAATATTTTCGTCTCCTAAAAGTACAGCAGTTCGAATACTTTGAGACTTAAAAAAACGCATTATGGCAATATCTTCTACCGGCTCTAGTGCAAAAGTCTGATGTGGTGAAAGTGAACGATAAATAGATGCATTAAATAGCATGCATTGACCATTAGCAGCAGAAAAAGATTTCCATCCCGACCATTGAACCAAGCGCAAGGGAAGCATTGACAGCAATATGATATTCATAATAGGAACTATTAACCACTCTCCCATCGAAACCAATGATTGTTTAGGAAAAAAAGAAAGCAGCCCTAAATTATTTTTTACGCTGTAATCAATAGCCAAGGCTACAAATCCAGGCGCCAGCCTAACATCAGCATCCAAAAATATAAAATATTCACCTGAAGCCATGGCAGCCAATTGATGACAGGCGTGATTTTTTCCAAGCCAACCTTTAGGTAAATCAAGACCCTGAATCAATTTCACCTGAGGATGTAAAAGGGCTATATCTCTAATGCAAGCCTCCGTATTATCTGTGGAATCATCATTATAAACTATAATTTCATGCAATAGAACAGATTGGTTTAATAAATCGCTAATAATGTGAGGTAAGTTTATTTCTTCATTGCGGGCTGGGATTAAAACAGAAATTCTTGCATGCGAATTAGCTGCATGATTGGATAGAAACGGCCAAGTGACTATGTTAAAGAGCAATACCATGCTCCGGATGAGAATAAAAGCAATAAAAAACAACAAGATGAATAATTCTATTGTCATACCTTTAGTGCTTTTTGTTTTGCAAGACATTCATTGTAGAACATTTGATAATCATCTTGAATATCGGAGTCAATCAATTTGTCCGACATTTTATAATATATATATACAGAAGGCTTTTTAGCCTCAAAATAATCAATTAACGTAACACAAAAAAGCAAATGGTATTTCTTGTCTGACATTTCATGAATTCTAGCTATACCCTTATGAAAATTAAACTCATTTTGATAAACAGAATTAAGTTCTCCTTGCGGAAAGATTAGTAGAAGGTTATTAATGGAATTGATGATTTGAGAAGCATAATAAAGGGAAGACAAAGTTTCTCTGGAATTAAATTTCACAGAAAAAGCGCCAATTTTATTTAATACCCTGTTTTTCTTTAATTGATCCTCCAGCATCATTACATGAAATTTCTTCTTCAATACTTTATGATTCAGGTAGAGTATAAAGAAACCATCCCACCATGAAAAATGATTGGCAATAACAAATACAGGATTGCTATTATGAGTATAATCGCCTAGTAAATGAATTTTCTTGAAACGGCGCTGGAATAATAAATTGATATACCAATGAAAGAAACGTATGAAAAATGCTATGTGTCGTGCTTTTATCATCTTAATATTTTACAATGATATTTAACAAAGCGAAAAATACAAACTGAATAAGCAAAAGACTAACCGCCAAAGGATTGGTAAAACGCAAGCGCAAAAAATAAAAAGGCAAAAGAGCCAAAAGAGAAACCATAAACCAAGCAAAGTAATTTTGCCATGGTGGAGTACCTAAATGCCAATTCCACATATTAAGACCAATAGCCACAGGCTCGAGAAGCACATCATATAAAACCATTACCAAAGCAGCTAAAAGCCATTTCAAGAGCCAATGCCATTTCGTTTTTTCTAAAAGAAGAAAGCAGCAATACAATAACATAAGCCAATTGAATCCGATGATTAGCGGCGTGTTGAAGCTTTTTACACCCATTATATTACCATATTGATAAACGCCAAAAATTTTTCCGGTATTAACCCCAATAGCCTCAATAAAAAATGTTGATATAACTATACTGGAGAAAAGAATTATTTGTCTGACATTCCATATAGAATGTATCAGCATTAACAAAGCAAAAGATAAAAAAATGCTATAAGGAATCAAAAAAGAAAAAAACTCTTGAGAAAAAGGTAGTGCGAAACCGATAATTCCAACCGAATAAAAAATGAAAAGGAATTTCTTAGGTTCTGATGGCTTGTTTTTTAGATATTTTAAATATTTAAAGATCATAGTATAGCGGAGTTAAATTCGTCATCTACAATTTTAGCAGAAGCTAATGCTAAAGGTATTCCACCTCCTGGGTGTACGCTACCTCCGACAAAAAAGAGATTTTTGAATCGATTAGAAAAATTAGGATGCCGCCAAAAAGCCGACATTAGATTATTGGAAGCAGGTCCATATAAAGCACCATTAACAGAATGGGTGTTTTTTTCTATTGAGCGAGGATCATTGATATGTTCGCATAGTATTTTGTCGGACAAGTCAATTTTCAAAACAGAGTTTATTTTCCTTAAAATTTCTTGCTTTGCTTGTTTAATAAGGAACTCCCAGTCCTGTCCGACATTTTCGGGAGCATTCATCATCACAAACCAATTTTCACAATTAAGTGGAGCGTCCGACGCAACCATTTTAGAAGAAATAAAAATATAAATGGTAGGATCGGCTGGCAATGTTTTTAGGTGGAACAAATGATCGAATTCCAATTTATAATTTTCAGAAAATAAAATGTTATGCACATCTAGATCAGGGTAAGTGCCTTGTATGCCCCAATAAAAAATAAGAGCCGACGTAGATTTTGGTTGTTTTAAAGAATAATGCGATTTAAATCCTTTAGGCATAAGGTCGCGATACAAATGTCCGACATCAGCATCGCAAACAAGAGCATCAAAAAGAAAAGATTCCCCATTGGAACGTACACCTACTACCCTCTTGTTTTTTACATCGGTAATTATCTCATTTACTTGATGGTTGAATAAAAAGCTGACATTAAGTTTTGAAGCAGCGCTTACAAGTGCCTCTGTAATACTATTCATGCCCTTTTCGGGAAAATAGGCACCTATATTATGCTCAAGATGAGAAATAATTTTCAAAGTAGCTGGAGCCTTATAAGGATTTGATCCATTGTACGTTGCAAACCGATCGAAAATTTGAACAATGCGAGGATCACTAAAAGACTTTTTATTTCTATGGTGTAAAGAGTTAAAGAAGTCCATTTTATGCAAGTGTTTGGCTACTTTTTTATAAGGTTCGGTTAAAAAGTTTTTCCACTTGTGAAAAGAATTAAAAATAAACACATTAGAAGTTTGCAGATAGAGCTCTTCGGCTGTTTTTAGGTATTTGATAATTTGAAAAGCTTTTGTATTTGTTTTACGCTCGCACTCTGCGGCAAAATCATTGATATTAGAAAAAGCATTTATTGGCTCTGATTGATTATAGAAATACTTGCAAACGGTATCTAGTTTTTTGTACTTAAATTTATTGTCATAATCAGGTGACAAACGCAACACATCCTCCAAAAGGTTTGGCAGTGTGAAAAGAGAAGGACCGGCATCAAATCGGAACCCATTGCTTTGAATTTGGGAAAGTTTACCACCAGGGTAATGGTTTTTCTCAAATACAGTAACAGAGTGTCCTTTAGAAGCCAATCGAATAGCTATAGAAAGACCACCCACACCAGAACCGATTATCCCAATTTTCATCCGTATAATTATTAGTTTAAAGCTTAATAGAACTTACTTGAAAATTTTTAATCCATTTTTAGTGCTTAACAAGTCATGCTCGCTTCTTAAATTAATTATGTTTTCTGACAAACAAATTTTAACAAAAATATGTTTTTAATAAACAAAAGAATAAACAATACGGAATTAATTATTACATTTCCCTAAATTTTATACTATAAAACGACATACATGCAAAAAGACAAACCAAAAGCATTGATAGTAGGTACAGGTCTTGGGGGATTGAGCGCAGCCATCAGGTTACTGAAGGAAGGGTATAGAGTAGAGATGGTTGAGAAGTATAAACAAGCTGGTGGCAGGTTGAATCAGATTAAGAAAGACGGATTTAGTTTTGACATGGCGCCTACCTTTTTCAGTATGAGTTATGAATTTCATGATTTTATAAAGGAATGTGGTATAGAGCCCAATATCAAGTTTCAGGAGTTAGATCCATTATACTCAGTTTATTTTTCGCATTTAAAAGAGCCCCGCATCATTTATAAAAACATAGAAAAGCTGGCAGAGCAATTTAAAGATACGGAGCCATTATTCAGTGAGAAAGTGCATCGTTATTTAGATTCAGCAGGGCAGTTTTATCATGATACCGAACAATTGGTAATTAAGAAAAATTTTCCCAACAAGTTGGCCTATTTATTGGCATTAACCAAAGTACCAATGAAGCATTCACCCAAGTTGATTCGTAGTTTTTGGGATGAATTGAGTCGTTATTTTGTTTCAGAAGAAGTGAAGCAAATATTTTCGTTGGTTGCCTTTTTTTTAGGTGCTACACCCTATAATACGCCAGCAGTATACACGTTATTAAATTATACGGAACTAATTCATGATGGCTACTGGAATATAGAAGGAGGAATGTATAAACTGGTAGAAGAGTTGTTGAAAATACTAGCAAAGGAAGGAGTTGAAATTCACTATAATACAGAAATAATAGGAAGTGAAAGCAAAGGTAAACAAATTACAGGATTAATAGATAAAAATGGCAAACGCTGGGACGCCGATTTATATGTAATTAATTCAGATGCGGCATCGTTTAGGGGAAAGATTTTAGGACGTAAATTATTTTCGGAGAAGAAGCTTGATAAGATGAAATGGACATTAGCGCCATTAAACATTTATTTGGGTATTGAAGGGAAGCTAGATGATATATACCATCATAATTATTTTTTAGGAAACAATTTTAAGGAATATGCGAGTAAGATTTTTCTAAATCAGATAGGATTAGAAAAACCTTATTATTATGTAAATGTTCCAACACGTCACAATCCCGAGATGGCACCTCCAGGCTGCGAAAGTTTGTTTATATTGGTTCCAGTTCCCGATTTGCGTTACAAACCTGATTGGACGGACAAGCATGTTATCGTAGAATCTATTATTAAGGATTTATCAGAACGAATTGGAGTTGACTTAAAGCCCAGAATAAAAGTTCAAACGATACTAACGCCATTGGATTGGGAACGAACATTCAATTTATATAAAGGAAGCGGACTTGGACTTGCCCATGATTTAAATCAGATAGGCGCTTTTAGACCTAAAAATTACGATGAGAAATTTCGAAATTTGTTTTATGTAGGCGCATCAACAACTCCAGGAACAGGGCTGCCGATGACCTTGATAAGTTCGAAACTTTTAATAGAAAGAATTAAAGAAAAAAATGGATTTATACACAAGAAACGCGTTTGATTGCAGCAAGAGAACGACGTTGAATTATAGCACCTCGTTTTCAAATGGAATCAGGTTATTTAACAAGAAGTACCGTGATTCCATATATGCAGTATATGGTTTTGTTAGGTTTGCGGATGAAATAGTAGACACATTTCATGATAAAGACCGAAGGGTTTTGTTAGAAGATTTCAAAAAGGAAACTTACGAAGCCATTAGCAATAAAATATCGTTGAATCCTATTTTGCATAGCTTTCAAAATGTTGTAAATGAATACGCCATAGAAAAGGAATTGATTGAGCCCTTTTTTGAAAGCATGGAGATGGATTTAGACAAGAAAAAATATGATCAGAAGGGATATCAGCATTATATTTATGGATCGGCCGAAGTAGTGGGATTAATGTGTTTAAGGATATTTACAGAAGGAGATACTGTATTGTTTGATAAACTAAAGCAACCGGCACGCAAATTAGGGGAGGCATTTCAGAAGATTAATTTTTTGCGCGATATTGGGTCTGATTTTCATGATCGCGGCAGGATTTATTTTCCAGGTATTGATTTTGAGCGATTTACGGAGAAGGATAAACAACA
>JAIFLP010000024.1 GCA_020049015.1 Bacteroidota bacterium
ATTTTTCGCAAGAATTACTAATAAAATTAATTCGCAACAAATCTGTTGCCAATAAAATTCAATTGACGCCCCGTGAATATGAGGTTCTTACTTATATTTGCAAAGGAATGTCTACCATTCAAATATCTGAAGTTCTTAACATTAGTGATAGAACGGTAGAGCGTCATCGTGCAAGCCTTCTTTTAAAAACAGAATCAGCCAACTCAATCAGCATGGCTATTTTTGCAATAAAAAACAATCTTGTAAAGCTTGAGTAAAAATCAAATCCTTGTGTGCGCATAAACACCCACACTAAAATAGGTATTACATTATTGTTTTTAAGGGTTTTTCAGGTAGAATTTTAGGCTTCAGTTTTTGAATATTTGTATCAACGAAGTTTAAAAACATGAATAAAAAGCTGAATATTTTAATTGCCGATGACAACAAGCATTTTGTTCAGGCTTTCAAATTTCTTTTAAAGGATTCCATCCCGGAAAGAATTGAAGCTATATATGAAGCCCACAACGGAACAGAGGCTTTAAACACTATTAAGGAATTGCCTATCGACTTAGCTTTTATGGATGTAGATATGCCAGAAATGAATGGTATTGAAGTTACGAGAAAAGCAACTGAAATAAACCGATTTCTAGTAGTTATAGCTATATCATTCCATTCTGAATTTGAAATTCTGAGCCAAATGATTTCTGCAGGTGCCATTAATTATATGGTAAAAGAAGAAATTAACAAAAAAATGTTACATAATATTATTGAAGGAATAAAATGAAAAACATCAATTACCAAACCCGTTTATTATCTATTATGGCATTTATAACGCTGTTTAAAGATAGTTCGATAGCTGAAAGACAGTTTTATACTTCGATAAAAAACGAGTTTAAAAACATTCCTGCCCGACATTTTATTGATCACGGAACAGTATCGGTTGAAGAAGACAGCGCATGGGTATACACAAGTAATTCATTAGCCCGATTTTACAATTGCGAAAACACTACAAGAAAAATAAATTTTCCCTTATTCGTTTTTGAAAATTAAGCGGACACTTTAATTATTTCGATTGTTGCTTAATAAAAAAGGGAACACACTGATGCATTCCCCTTTATATTCTATTTATTTTTTGTATTATCCCAATTTCGAAACAAAAAACTCTCTGTTCAAACGGGCAATATTAGAAATTTTGATTTCCTTAGGACATTCAGCTTCACAGGCTCCTGTATTACTGCAATAGCCAAAACCAAGCTCGTCCATTTTTGAAACCATATTATCAACTCTCTCCTTAGCCTCCAAACTACCTTGAGGTAATAAAGCCAAATGAGATACTTTTGCTGATACAAACAACATAGCAGATGCATTCTTACAAGCAGCAACACAAGCTCCACAACCTATGCACTGTGCCGCATCCATTGCTAAATCTGAGTCAACTTTTTTAATTGGAATAGCATTAGCATCAGGAATACCACCTGTATTAACTGATACATATCCACCTTCCTGAATAATTTTATCAAAAGCAGTTCTATCAACAACAAGATCTTTTATTACCGGAAAAGCTTTTGCACGCCAAGGCTCAACCACTAAAGTATCACCATCTTTAAACCTACGCATATGTAACTGACAAGTCGTAATACCACTGTCGTTACCATGAGGGCGGCCATTGATATATAAGCTACACATTCCGCATATCCCTTCGCGGCAATCATGATCAAAACAAACAGGCTTATCAAATTTATCAACTAAAGTTTCATTTAATTGATCTAACATTTCCAAAAATGAACAATCATCAGAAACATTGTCCAATTCATAGGTAACAAATTTACCCTTGGCTTGGGCATTTTCTTGACGCCATATTTTTAATTTAAATTTCATAATTCATCTTTTTAAATTTTACAATTCAATACAATGCTATTTATAATTGCGTTGTTTCACTTCAACAACTTCATAAACCAATGGTTCCTTAAACAATTCAGCAGCTTTTCCTTCCTTATATTGCCATAAAGCCGCATACATAAAGTCAATATCATTTCGCTTGGCTTCACCATCCTCTGTTTGATGTTCCTCACGGAAATGACCTCCGCATGACTCTTCCCTATTTAATGCATCCATTGCCATCAGCTCACCCAGCTCTAGAAAATCTGCTACTCTTAATGCCTTTTCCAATTCAGGGTTCAGTTCATCTTTAGTTCCTGTTACACGCACATCTTTCCAGAATTCAACACTTAAAGCTTTAATTTCAGCTATTGCAGTTGTCAAGCTCTCTTTTGTTCTGCCCATACCAACCTTGTCCCACATAATTTTACCCAACTTCTTATGGTAAAAATCAACGGAATGCTTACCCTTAATTGACATTAATTTGTCAATTCTCTCTTTAACCGATTTTTCAGCCGATTCAAACTCTTGCATGCTTTTCTGAATTCTAGGAGTTCTAATTTCATTGGCAAGATAATTTTGAATAGTGTATGGCAATACAAAATATCCATCGGCCAATCCCTGCATTAATGCAGATGCACCTAAGCGATTGGCTCCATGATCAGAAAAATTACATTCACCAATAGCGTACAAACCAGGGATATTAGTCATTAATTCATAATCAACCCAAATTCCACCCATGGTATAATGTATAGCAGGATAAATCATCATGGGTGTTTCATATGGATTCTCATCAACAATCTTTTCGTACATCTGAAATAAATTGCCATATCTTTCTTCAATTACTTTCTTACCCAATCGTTGGATAGAAGTAGCAAAATCAAGATATACAGCTAATCCAGTTGCTCCAACGCCAAATCCTGCATCACATCTTTCCTTCGCAGCACGAGATGCTACATCACGGGGAACCAAGTTTCCAAAAGCAGGATAACGGCGTTCTAAATAATAATCGCGATCTTCTTCTTTAATAGCAGTTGGTTTAAGTAAGCCTTTGCGAATTTGTTCAGCATCCTCCTTTTTCTTAGGAACCCAAATGCGACCATCATTCCTCAAACTCTCGCTCATTAAGGTCAATTTACTTTGCGACTCACCATGTACAGGAATACAAGTAGGATGGATTTGAGTAAAACAAGGATTTGCAAAATAAGCGCCTTTTCTATATACCTGAATGGCAGCACTACCATTTGAGCCCATTGCATTGGTTGATAAAAAGAATACATTTCCATATCCACCAGTAGCAATAACAACAGCATGTGCGGCATGACGCTCTATTTTTCCTGTTACTAAATCTCTAGTAATTATACCTCTAGCTTTTCCATCAACAATAACCAAATCAAGCATTTCAGTACGATTAAACATTTCAACCGTACCCTTCTTAATTTGACGACTCAATGCACTATATGCACCCAATAATAATTGCTGACCTGTTTGACCTCTGGCATAGAAAGTTCTGGAAACTTGAGCACCACCAAAAGATCGATTATCAAGCAATCCTCCATATTCACGAGCAAAAGGAACACCTTGAGCTACACATTGATCAATAATACTATTACTAACTTCAGCTAAACGATGAACATTAGCTTCGCGAGCACGATAATCGCCTCCCTTAATAGTATCATAAAATAAACGATGCACACTATCGCCATCATTTGGATAATTCTTTGCAGCATTAATACCACCTTGAGCAGCAATACTATGCGCACGGCGTGGACTATCTTGATAACAGTATATCTTTACATTAAAACCCATTTCGCCAAGCGAAGCAGCAGCAGAAGCTCCCGCCAAACCGGTACCAACAACTATAACATCCAACTTTCTTTTATTCGCTGGATTGACCAGATTTTGGCCATCCTTATAAAGTGTCCATTTTTCTGCAACAGGACCCTTTGGTATTTTTGATTCTATTTGAGCCATATAATTATAATTTATTTATTCGATATTATTTACCCCAAAAAAACAAGAAATAAACAGGTATAACACTAAAACCAAGAGCTATAGCTATACTATATATAGTGCCTGTTGCTTTAATTAATGTATTGTACTTAGTATGATTAACACCCAAAGTTTGAAAAGCACTCTGAAATGCATGGTGCAAATGAAAGCCCAAAAATATCATAAATCCAATATAAACAAACGAATACACCGGATTC
Source organism: Bacteroidota bacterium (assembly GCA_020049015.1). Taxonomy (GTDB): domain Bacteria; phylum Bacteroidota; class Bacteroidia; order Bacteroidales; family DTGW01; genus JAIFLP01. The sequence continues at coordinate 4,068 of JAIFLP010000024.1, forward strand.
TGAAATAAATTAATGGCCATATTATAAAAATCGTGCTTATCCTCAACTGCCACAATACCCTGAGGAGCAGGAGTCCATCCCAATTTAACAAAATAGAAATTTATTAAATGCAGTCCTAAAAAAGCAAAAATAATCATCCCTGTATGAATCATGTATTTAGAGAAGTAAGAAGTTTGTGATGCATACGTCTTATTATAAGATATTGGACGCGAAATCCTATTTTTAATTTCTATAAATATTCCGTAAATAATATGCAAAATAAGACCTCCAAATAAGAATACTTCAAATACTTTGATGATTTTATTTGAACTCATAAATCCAGCTGCAGCTCTAAACCATTCACCCCCATCATCACGAAGCAAACAAAGATTGATACCTAAGTGAACCACAAGAAAAACACAAAGAAATAACCCGGCCAAAGCCATCAACAGCTTCTTACCGATTGAAGAATTTAACATGTTACCCATATTTTTATGATTTGATTATATTAAAACTATCTGTTACTAAAATAACAAATGCAAATTTATACCCTTCAAGGGGGATTTACAATATTATTCAACAGCTTTTATGTAATTTATAATCATTCTAATATATACATATATCTGCCTAATTTAATAGCATTTAACCATTTCAACCATTAAATCCCCTTACACCTTAGCAAAAATAATTTTCAATAAAGTAAAAGTTCAAATCACAAAAGAATCATTATTTTTACAAACACGGACAATCAATAATGAGACAACAAATACCGCATTCAGATTTTTTTAAAGCAAATCGCGAGAAACTTTTATCTAAAATGGACAAATCCTCATTGTTAATTGTTCATTCTAACGATGAAATGCCAAAATCGGGTGGGCAATTTTATCCATTTAGGCAGAATTCTGATTTATATTATCTAACAGGGATAGAACAAGCTCAAACCATCCTTTGCCTTTGCCCCGGTCATTCAGATAAACAGATGCGGGAAATAATATTTATAGAAACCCCTTCTGAATTAAAGGAAATATGGCTGGGTCATCGCTACTCAAAAGAGGAAGTTACCTCAATAAGCGCAGTTTCTTCTATTTTTTGGCTCGATGATTATGGACATATAATAAGTGGTTTATTTAAATATTCAAAAGTAATATATGTAAACGAATCTGAATTAAAAAAAGGTGAAATTGAATCGCGCGATGCCAGGTACAATCAGCATCTTAAAGATCTATTTTCAAAGTATAAATTTGAAGACTCCCGGCCATTACTTAATGATTGTAGAATTATAAAAAATGAAACTGAAATTGATCTTATAAAAAAAGCATGCTCAATTACAGAAAAAGCATTTTATAATACCGTTAAAAAAATTCAGCCAGGCGTTAGAGAATATGAATTAGAAGCAGAATTAATGAGCGAGTTCATTAGAAATGGCAGCTATAGATATGCTTTTGAACCTATTATTGCTTCCGGAAAAAATGCTTGCATTTTACACTATACTGAAAACAGCAACCTTTGTAATGACGG
>JAIFLP010000122.1 GCA_020049015.1 Bacteroidota bacterium
GAGTTGAGCAGTAAATTATTTACCAAATATATAGTGATATAATATAGTATACATATAGAAATTATAACAGAAAAATTTATAAATTTATTCGAAAAACTGTTTTGATTTAATTGAACGTCTCTATGGATTCTATAAGACATGAAAATCAATATTGCTGAAACTATAAAATAATCGCCTAAAGATTGCAGTAATACTGATGAGGATGCAAAAATATATGGTTTAAAGAGTACTATTGAATATAAAAAATCTGGGAAATAATAATGAGCCATCATTAATTTTACTGAAAACAAGAATATCCCTGCAATTATTATTCTTAAAAGTTTAATTTTATTGGAGGCTTTATCTTTGTTAAAATTAGAAAAATAGGTAAGTAATAAAAATACCGCAAATATTAATATGAAAACGGCGCTTATATTTAAAAGTTTATATGATTTTGTTGGAAATTGAAGGGTAAATAAATAACTTCCCATTGCGTCGCTAATTATGTAGCCACCTTCACTTGGTCGTTGACTTATTTTTGATTCGTTAGGAATTTTAAGTTTAGGATTGAAGTATGATTGAAGAAATTTATTTTCTATGCTTGAATTAATATTCATTAAAATTAGACCATATATTTTATAAGGATGATCTTCTCTTTTCTTTATCATGTATGTTGCATTCGCTAAAAATGCTATGTTTTCATTGGGTATAATATTATTGGTGTTGATTAAACTAAATCTATTATCTGTCCACAATACCAAACTATCATTTTTATATACTAATATACTTATCCCTTCCTCTTGATACAGATCAGGATACATTCTTAAGAAGTCTTCGAGATTTAAATTTGACGATTTAACCTTTATCGCTTTATATACCTCATAAATAATTTTATCGGTTTTATTTTCTAATTTCCCAATTCTATTTGAAATATCGTGAATTTCATCAGAATGGTCTACGGGTAGGCTTCCCAAACGACCAAAGATTAGGGATAAAAAAATCAGGGATATTCCAAATATTAAATATTTGTGACTTTTTAGAATATCCTGATAGATTTTCATTGTATGCTAATTGAGTAATTGTTTGATTCGTTCTTCTAAAGAGAATATTTTCGATTCCGCATCTTTCTTTTTATTATATTCAATTTCTTTTACTTTATCAGGTGCCCCCGACATAAATTTCTCATTATTTAATTTGTTCATTACTGAAGAATGAAATCCTTTTAAATAATCCAGTTCCTTATTTAGTTTATCTAGTTCCTCTTCATTGTTTATAAGTCCTTCGAGAACAATACTAAATTCAAATGTTTTTACCAAAAAGCTTATCGTATTTTGAGAAGAGGGTAGGGCAGTAGAGACTTCAGAAATATTGCATAATTTGCAAATTATCGTATCGTAGGTGTTTTTGTAGGTAATTAATTTTGAGTTGACATGCAATTTTAAAGGATCTTTTTGTACAATATTTTTATTTTTTCTGATTGCCCTTATATTTGAAATTACTTCTTTTGCCTCTTCAAAATCGTCAATTATTTGGCTGTTTGCAATTTTTGCTTGATCTAAAATGCTAAGTGAAATACTTTCTTGTTGCATTTTTCCAGGCATCGAATGCCAAAGTTCTTCTGTGATGAAAGGCATAAAAGGATGAAGAAGTTTTAGTAATTTTTCAAAAAACAATTGACTAGCTTCTAATGTTTTTTTATCAATAGGTTTCTGATAATCTGGTTTAATAATTTCTAAGTACCATCCAGAAAATTCGTCCCAGAACAATTTGTATACTGCCATTAATGCATCAGATAATCTATAATCATTAAAACAATTTTCAATATTGTTGATATTTTGATTTAATAATTGATCAAACCATTCTACTGCCAATTTAGAATGAACAGGTTGGCTAATGTTGTTGTCAACTGGCCAGTTATTAACCAAGCGGAATGCATTCCAGATTTTATTTCCAAAATTTCTACCCTGTTCAGTTAAGCTTTCATCAAAAGGTAAATCGTTTCCCGCAGGTGAGCAAAGCAACATTCCAACCCTCACCCCGTCAGCCCCATATTTATTAATTAAGTCTAAAGGATCAGGTGAATTACCTAATGATTTAGACATTTTTCTACCTAATTTATCTCTTACAATGCCTGTAAGGTATACATTCTTAAAAGGCATATCTCCGCAATATTCATAGCCTGCAATGATCATTCTGGCCACCCAAAAAAACAAAATTTCAGGCGCAGTTACTAAATCATTTGTTGGATAATAATATTTGATATCTGGATTTTCAGGATTTCTTATCCCATCGAATACCGAAATAGGCCATAACCATGAAGAAAACCAAGTATCTAACACATCTTCATCTTGGCGAAGTTCTTGTAGTGTAATTTGTGGATATTTTTGTTTTGCTAAAAGCAAAGCTGTTTCAATATTTTCTGCTACTACAAAAGATCCATCGGGTAAGTAGTATGCCGGAATTCTTTGCCCCCACCATAATTGCCTTGATATACACCAGTCTTTAACATTTTCCATCCAGTGTTTATAGGTGTTTTTAAACTTAGTTGGATAAAGTTGGATATTATCATTCATTACATTTTCTAAGGCAGGCACAGCCAATTCCTTCATTTTCACAAACCATTGCACCGATAATTTAGGTTCAATTACCGCATTTGTTCTTTCACTATAGCCTATTTTATTGGTGTAGTCTTCTATTTTAACTATAAGATTCTGTTGTTTTAAATCGTCTATTATTTTATCTCTGGCTGAGAATCTGTCTATACCCACATAAAAGCCCGCTTTTTCATTAAGGGTTCCATTATCATTAAATATATCAATAACTTCAAGTTGGTATTTCAATCCTAATTCATAATCGTTCAAATCATGCGCTGGTGTTATTTTTAATGCACCCGTTCCAAATTCCATGTCAACATATTCATCAAAAATAACTGGTACAATTCTTTTAACAATTGGTACAATCAGTTTTTTTCCTTTCAAATGGAGATATTTTTCATCATTGGGGTTTACGCAAACTGCTGTGTCTCCTAATATAGTTTCAGGTCGGGTAGTGGCAACAGTTACAAATTCTTCGGTACCTTCAATGATATATTTAATGTAATATAGTTTTGACTGTACTTCTTTATGAAATACTTCTTCATCAGATACAGCAGTTTTAGCCGATGGGTCCCAATTTACCATTCTCACACCTCTGTATATTTTCCCCTTCTTGTATAAATCAACAAAAACTTTTATTACGGATTCAGACATATCATGTTCCATCGTAAACTTGGTTCTATCCCAATCACATGAAGCGCCTAATTTTTTTAGTTGTTCTAGAATAATGCCCCCATGTTTTTCTTTCCATTCCCAAGCATGTTGTAAAAAGACTTCACGGCTTAAGTCTTTTTTCATAATACCCTCTGAAGCAAGTTTTGCTACCACTCTGGCTTCTGTAGCAATGGATGCATGATCGGTGCCTGGAACCCAACATGCATTTTTTCCTTTCATTCTGGCCCTACGAATTAAAACATCCTGAATGGTGTTATTTAACATGTGACCCATGTGCAATACACCTGTTACATTAGGTGGTGGAATTACTATGGTATAGGCTTCTCTTTGGTCGGGTACAGAATGGAATATTTTTTTTTCTAACCAATACTGATACCATTTATCCTCAAAACTACTGGGTTCAAATTTTGCTGAAATTTCCATTTTCTGTCTTTTAATTACATGAATACCCCCCCATTCTGCCTGCCAACTGCCAAAAGTAAATAGCAATTGAGAAGAAGCATGGAGGGGCGTTTGGGGTGGATGATCGGGTTCGAACCGACGACCCTCAGAACCACAATCTGATGCTCTAACCAGCTGAGCTACAACCACCATATTTGAGGTTTGCAAAGTAAATCAATTTTTTATATTTATCCAAAGCTTTTTAAAAAATATTATATTTACTTTTGTCAAAATAAGGGTATCATATTTGACGTTAGGGAATAGAGGTATTTTTGTGTATATAATTAAAATAGCGAATCTTGTTACAACGTAAGCATTTCAATACTATTTCTAGTTTGCAGGTTTTTCAAATCATGAGGTTTGTTTCCTTTCTTATTATCAGCATTGTTTTTACCAAAAGCAATCTAACTATTACGGAAATTGGTGATTATGAGTATTTTCTTTTTATTGCTAGTGCCGTTTCGTTTTTTTGGGTTACCGCAATTATTCAGTCTTTCTTGCCCCTGTATAATAATAATGAGATATTTGAGCATAAAACTTCTAAGAATACCAGAAAATCCCCCGAGATTTTCAATGCATTTTTATTATTACTTGCTTTCAGTATTGTAGTTGTTGTGTTAGGCTTGACTTTCCGCAATAGTTTTCATGTATATTCTAATATGGAACAAGTTTACCATTTTGAATTACTGTTTCTATACATTCTTTTAAGTAATCCCGCATGTCTTGTAGAATACATATATTTACTCAGAAACAGATCTTTAGAAATAATTTATTATGGTTTTTTTACATTTTCTCTTCAGGTAGCAGTAACCATAATTCCTGTGTTATATGGTTTTGGTTTGGTTTATTCACTTTGGGGATTGATATTTATAGCTATATTACGATTGATTTGGCTTGGAGTATTATTATTTAGGTATTCTAAATTTGAGTTTTCAAAAGAATATGTCTTCACCCATCTGGCTTTGGGTTTTCCTTTGATGGTGAGTACATTACTGGGAGGTAGCGCCCAATACGTTGATGGAGCAATAGTTTCGGCTCATTTTGATGCACGCGATTTTGCCTTATTTCGTTATGGTGCCAAAGAATTCCCCATTGTAGTTATGATGGCGGCCGGACTTAGCAATGCTTTACTTCCAATGTTTCAAAATCAAAGTCTTTTGAAACAGTCATTGTCTGATTTGAAAAGAAAATCGTTGAATTTAATGCACTACCTTTTTCCTATATCTATTTTGCTTTTAATATTTGCCAATGATATATTTCCCGCTTTGTTTAACCAGCATTTTAGCCGATCAGCAGATGTTTTTATGGTTTATATTCTGTTGATTACCAGTCGGCTTTTATTTCCTCAAACTATATTAATAGGATTAAAGAAAACTAGAGTGGTAATGACAGCTTCTATTATTGCTATACTCATCAATATTTTATTCTCCTTACTAATGATACCCGGATATGGAATTGTGGGTGTTGCAGTGGCTACTGTTATTGTTTTCTTTTTAGAAAAAGTATTTTTAGTGTTCTATAACTATAAAGTTCTTAACATTAAGCCACAGCAATATATTCCGTTATCGGCATATATTATTTATTCTGCGATAATAATTATTGTGTTTGTGATGATAGACCATCGGATTATTATGATGCCTAATAGTTAAGATTGTAAAAATAATATTGAATTTAAGTTCCCTAATTTTGATTTAAATTATAACCTTATTATTGTTTACACCTATTCTTTTAAGCCAAAATATTAAAAAAGGTGTAACCTTAATCTGTTTTTACCGTTAAAGTTACTAAATAGTTTAGGTTAAAGATTAATATTTAGATTAGGTTTAGGTTTAATTTTTTAGGTTAGGTTAGGTTAGGTTAGTTTAGG
>JAIFLP010000188.1 GCA_020049015.1 Bacteroidota bacterium
ATATTTAAATTTACCTTTTTCTCATTATATTTACATAATCAATAATCAAGAAACAAACATACGAGGCTTGTAGGTTGATTTACGTATATTTATTTTCTACAATTATGCATCTCCTCCAGAGATGCCAATACATTATAAACGGCTCATTGTAGCAGATAAATTTAATGCATAATCCCCCAAAAAGGCTGGAGGCCTTTAACAATTATAAAAAAAATTCAATAGCAAAAGTCCATCAGAAGGATGGAGGCCATCCATAATTTCAAAACAATTAATAATCCATTTCTGAAAAAACCAAACGTTAAGATACCATTAGAATTTTCCCCGCTACTGCCATATCCTACTTAGCTTGACGGCTATGGGCATGTAGCCTAAGCCGAACGGGGAATATGAACACTTCGTGTATGTCGTTACAAACGACTGTAAAAAAAGGCATGCGTTGCAATGCGCGCCAGCTGGGGACCTTCGACATTAAGATTTTCGACTACCTTAGTCAGCTATTCACTTAGTCTCTCAAAATCACCCATAACTAACTCACTTTCACCTCGTTCCTAATACCTCTCTACCTCAACCTCAGCCTTGGTTGTTTTGTGTCGGTCACTTTCCTATACAAAAATTTTTAAATATATTTCCTAATACTTCATCATTACTGATATGTCCTGTTATCTCACCAAGATATTCTATCATTTCCCGCACGTCCATACTAACAAGGTCTGTTGGAATATTATCTTGTATCGATTTTTTAGCTTTTAGTCCCGATATTAGTATTTGTTGTAGTATATTGTAATGACGAAGGTTGTTTATTATTACATCCGAATCACTGCTCTCTGTTTTACTAACCATCATGATCAATAATTCTTCTAGTTTGATAATGTTAATTCCTTCCTTAGCCGAAACCGATAGGATAGGATAGTGGTCAGATTTTACAATACTTTCAGTATATATATCGCTTTTGTTTTTTACAAGGATCAATTGTTGGTCTTTTTCTAATTTAAGATCTTGTATCTGTTCTTCTATTTCTTCTTCTTTGATATCTGGTTCCGTAACCAATAATACAATTTTGGCTTGCTCTATTTTCTTACGGGCTCTATTTATTCCAATTAGTTCTATACCGTCTGTTGTTGTTCGCAATCCTGCCGTATCTATAAACCTGAATTCAATACCTCCCAATTCTATGGTATCTTCTATACTGTCGCGGGTTGTGCCTGCTATTGGCGATACAATTGCTTTTTCGTCGCGCAATAAACAATTGAGTAAGGTCGATTTGCCCACATTTGGCTTTCCTGCAATGGCTACCGGTATTCCATTTTTTATTGCATTTCCATAGCTAAAGGTGCTTATCAGCCTTTCTACGTTAACATTTATTTTTTCTATTAACCTTATCAAATCTGTCCTATTGGCAAATTCAACTTCTTCTTCACCAAAATCCAGCTCAAGTTCCAATAAAGAACATAAGGTTAATAATTCAGCTCTTAGTTTTGCTAATTCTGTTGAAAATCCTCCTTTAGCCTGATTCATTGCTATGCGGTGCGATGCCCTTGAATTTGATTGTATCAAATCCGAAATTGCTTCTGCTTGGGTCAGGTCTATTTTTCCGTTCATATATGCCCGCATCGAAAATTCTCCAGGTTGCGCAGGTCTTATACCTTGTTTTACCAACAAGTGCAATATTTCTTTTTGTATATATCGAGAACCATGACAATTAATTTCTACAATATCTTCCCCAGTAAAACTTCGTGGCGCTTTATAGTATATAAAAACAATATCGTCAATATCTCTATCTCCATCATATATTATCCCTCTGTATACCTTATGGGCTTCAATATTATTTGCATTTCTGCGTTTTATTATTGTTTCTGCTACTGATATCGATTTTTCTCCACTGATGCGAATAATTGCTATGGCTCCTGTTCCTTGCGGACTTGATAGAGCACATATGGTATCATTAAAATGTTTCTGTTGTTCCATATGGGCGCAAATTTAATTCCTTTTGTCCTTTATTACAGTTAATTGTATTTTTTTTTGATAAATAATTTGCATTTTTCACTAGTTTAAATAATTTCTTTTTTTACTTTGTGCTCCTAATTTAAAAATTCTTTATATGAAGTTATTAGAAGGAAAAACTGCTATTGTAACCGGTGGCGCAAGAGGAATTGGTAAATCAATCGCCTTGAAATTTGCTTCCGAAGGTGCCAATATCGCAATCACCGATTTAATTTACGACGATTCCGTAAAAGAACTCGAAGATCAATTATCAAAAATGGGTGTTAAGGCTAAAGCCTATGCATCTAATGCTGCAAAATTTGAAGATACTCAAACGGTAGTCAATCAAATTGTGGCTGATTTTGGTAAGGTAGATATCTTGGTTAATAATGCGGGTATCACTAAAGATACTTTGTTAATGCGAATGACAGAAGATCAATGGGATGCCGTTATTAGTGTAAATCTGAAGTCTGTTTTTAATTATACCAAAGCAGTTCAATCTGTGATGCTAAAACAAAAAGGCGGTAGTATTATTAATATGAGTTCTGTAGTTGGCGTTTCAGGTAATGCTGGTCAGTCTAATTATTCCGCTTCAAAATCCGGAATATTGGGTTTCACTAAATCAATTGCTAAAGAGTTGGGTTCTCGAAATATTCGCAGCAACGCCATTGCTCCTGGTTTTATTATCACTGAAATGACAGCTAAACTTCCTCTCGAAGTTCGTGAGGAATGGGCCGCAAAAATTCCTTTAAAACGAGGTGGCACTCCCGATGATGTAGCCAATGTGGCTGTATTTCTTGCTTCTGATCTCTCTGCTTACGTTAATGGTCAGGTAATTAATGTTTGCGGTGGCATGAATACCTAAAATATTATATCTTTACAACAATATGTATTCGCTTTTTGCGTTACATGTTGTTGTTCTCTTTTTCTAAAACTAAACTAAAATATTATCATGAAGCCAAAGTATACTTCTTTGCAGCTTTTTGCGCTTACGGCACTTCGCGTATCCATAGGCTGGCATTTTTTTTATGAGGGGTTCACTAAATTATTAAATCCCAATTGGTCTTCTGCTGGTTATCTCAACGATTCTCAAGGTTGGTTTGCTGGTCTTTTTCATGCCATTGCTGGTAATCAAAGTTTATTAGCTGCCGCTGATTTTCTAAATGTTTGGGGTCTTATTGCCGTTGGTGTAGGTCTCTTAATCGGAATATTCTCTAGATATGCCGCTTTAGGCGGTATGCTGCTGCTCGCTTTCTATTATTTATCGCATCCACCACTTATGAATGCTTCTTATTCTTTGCCTTCTGAAGGTTCTTATCTGTGGATTAATAAAAATATTATTGAGCTTTTTGCTTTGTGGCTGGTTTTTCTTTTTAATACCAGCTCTATAATTGGTATCGATCGTTTATTGAAACGTAAATAAAATATTATTATGAGTAATGATGCGGAGAATTCCAAACTCTTGGGAAGAAGAAATTTATTAAAGGCTTTGGCTACAGTTCCTTTACTTGGGACTTTGACTTATGCAGGTCTAAAAAAACATTCTAATACTGCTGCAAACAACGTAGAGGTACTTAACGCTCTTGGTTTTCCCAAAAATACAGGCCTTTCTATCAAGCCAGGTGCCGTTGGTACAATTATTCATAATAACAATCCGCACATCCGCTTGGGCTTTATAGGCGTGGGCGGACGTGGTCGCCATTTAATGCAATGTGCCGGTTTTGCCCCTCCTGAGTATGTGCAGGATTGGATGGATAAACATGCTGAAAATCCGGATGATAACAGATACCAAAACTTTTTAGAACAGGATGATTTAAATGTTTCAGTTATTGCAGTGTGCGATGTTTTTGATGAGCATGCCCGCCTTGCTCTTGAAGCAGCTAGTAATGCTGATAAAAAAGGTCAAAAGGATTTTAAAGGGATCACTGTTAAAAGATACAAAACTTATCAAGAACTCATTGCTGACAAAGATATTGATGCTGTGGTTATTGCAACTCCAGATCATTGGCATGCTCCAATTGCTATTGCTGCCGCAAATGCGGGTAAACATGTTTATGTCGAAAAACCCATGACCAATAATGTTGCTGAAACTTATGAACTTAAAGATGCTGTTATCAAGTCTGGTATCGCTTTTCAAGTTGGTCATCAAGGTCGTCAAACTGAAAGCTATATAAGGGCCAAAGAAGTTCTCGATAAAGGTGTGTTGGGTAAAATATCTCTTATTGAGGTTACTACCAATCGCAATTCCCCCAATGGTGCTTGGGTATACGATCTTCATCCTTTGGCTACACCAGATACTATTGATTGGAAACAATTCCTCGGTAATGCTCCCGAAATTCCTTTCAGCCCCGAACGTTTCTTCCGCTGGAGATGCTGGTGGGATTACGCTTCTGGTCTTTCAGGTGATTTACTTACCCATGAATTTGATGCCATTAATCAGGTTATGAATTTGGGTATCCCTCACTCTTGTGTCGCTTCCGGTGGTGTATATTTCTATAAGGATGGCAGAGAGGTTCCTGATGTTTTTCAAGCAGTATTCGAATATCCTAATCGTGATCTTACATTCCTTTATAGTGCTTCTTTAGCTTCTGAACGCCACCGTGGAAAAGTATTTATGGGTCATGATGGCTCCATGGATATGGATGGGGTAACTTCTGTTTATGTCGATCGCGCTTCTATCAAATATAAAGATCTCTTGGATAGAAATTTAGTAAATCCTGATGAACCTGCTTTAACATTCTCTTCTGCTACCGGAAATATCGATGCTATTACTTCTCCTACTGCCAAATATTTTGCTAAACGTGGCTTATTGTATACTTATAGAGATGGTAAGCGTTACGATGCTGCACACCTCCATATAAGGGAATGGTTAGATGCAATAAGAAATAAACAACAACCTAGCTGCGATATTCAGCAAGGTTTTGAAGAGGCTATGATTGCCCACATGGCTACTATTTCATACAGAGAAGGTGTTAAAACATATTGGGATGCCGAAAAAGAAATGATTGTAAAGGGTAATAGCGTGAAAATGTAAATTATTAACAAATAAAATAAATATTATGAAGAGATTAGTTATTCCATTTTTATTGGCCTTAATTGTAAGCAATTTTATTTTTGTTTCCTGCAATAATGCCGCAAAAGAAAAATTTGTTGGTATTCAACTATGGTCAGTTCGCGACTCCATGAATTCCAATCCGTTAAAAACCATTCAGGAACTTGGCAAAATGGGTTATAAATTCGTTGAAACTGCTGGATATCATGAGGGTAAATTATATGGAATGGCTCCAGATAGTTTTAAATCACTTGTTGAAACAAATGGAATGAAGGTATTGGGTGCTCATACAGGTCAAATTGCGCCCGATTCTGCGCGCTGGGATTCAACTATGATGTGGTGGGACAAGGCTATTGCAACTCATAAAGCTGCCGGAGTTGAGTATATAGTGCAACCTTTTATGGGCAAAGAAGGATACGAAAGTTTAGCTGGCTTAGCTAATTACTGCAAGTATTTTAATGCTGTTGGCGAAAAATGTAACGCTCAAGGCATTCGTTTTGGTTATCACAATCACGA
>JAIFLP010000021.1 GCA_020049015.1 Bacteroidota bacterium
GCTTTAGGCTTATGGGCATTTAAAGAAAAATTCACCAATTCAATGTAATGAAAGTAGTTATAGATGATAAAATTCCGTTTATAAAAGGGGTGTTGGAACCTTATAGCGATGTTGTATACATACCTGGCCATCTCATTTCTAAAAACGACCTACTTGATGCAGATGCACTAATAATCAGAACCCGCACTTACTGCAACAAAGAACTACTTGAAGGTACTTCAGTTAAAATATTGTTAACTGCAACCATAGGTTACGATCATATTGACACAGATTATTGTCAGAATGCGGGAATTATATGGAAAAATATGCCGGGATGTAATTCAGGTTCCGTAATGCAATACATTGGGGGAACACTTAATTCATTGCAAAAAAAGCATGGATTTAGATTTGAAGATAAATGCATTGGAATAGTTGGTGTTGGAAATGTAGGCAAAAAAGTAGGCAAACTCTGTGAATCATTGGGCATGCGTGTTATGCTATGTGACCCACCCAGGGTTGAAAAAGAAGGTATTTGTGGGTACATTTCTATGGAAGGAATCTTTAGAGAATGTGATATTATTAGTTTGCATGTACCATTAATAGAAATCGGTAATCACCCAAGCCTTCATTTAATAAATCAAGAAAGTATTAAAAAAATCAATAGAGGTAGTATCCTTATAAATACATCAAGAGGGGAGGTTGTAGAAAGTGAAGCAGCAAAAGAAGCATTAAAAAAAGGTATACTATCAGACATTGCTTTTGATGTTTGGGAAAATGAACCGAACATTGATAAAGAATTAGTAAACCTCGCACACATAGCAACACCTCATATAGCAGGATATTCCGCAGATGGCAAAGCAAATGGAACCAAAGGATGTATTCATGCTATAGCGGCATATTTCAGATTACCCTTGAAAAACTGGGAACCTAATGATATTCCTAAAAAGCAAGAAATGACAATAACGATTGATGAAGCGGAAAAAAGTAGTGCTGAAATAATTTCTGAAGCAATTTCTTTTACCTACTCCATTGATGAAGACAATGCGATTTTAAAAAAACAAATTGAAGATTTTGAATTGTATAGAGGCGCATATCCATTACGAAGAGAATATCAAGCATATACAATTCAACATAACATTACTAAAGTAAGTACTATATCTGATTTAAGAAAATTAGGATTTAAAACAACAAACATATGAAAAAAGCAGACATTGGAATGATTGGACTCGCAGTTATGGGTGAAAATCTTTCGTTAAATATGGAGCGTAACGGTTATACAGTTGCCGTATACAACAGAACGGTACCCGGAATTGAAGAAGGCGTAGTAGATCGATTTATTAAAGGGAGGGGAAATGGTAAAAATTTTATTGGTTCTACAAATTTAAAAGAGTTTGTTGAAAGCATTGAAAAACCCCGCAAAATAATGATGATGGTGAAAGCGGGCAAGCCTGTTGATGAACTCATAGAACAATTGATTCCTTTTCTTGAAAAAGGCGATACTCTTATTGACGGCGGAAATACTAATTTTCCTGATACTACCCGACGGACCATCTTTCTGGAAGAAAAAGGATTCTACTTTATCGGATCGGGTGTTTCTGGAGGCGAAGAAGGCGCTTTACTAGGGCCATCGCTCATGCCAGGTGGTTCAAAAAAAGCTTGGGAAGGAATAAAACCAATATTTCAGTCCATTGCAGCAAAAGTAAATGGGAATCCTTGTTGCGATTGGGTAGGTGAAAACGGTGCAGGACACTTTGTTAAAATGGTACATAACGGAATTGAATATGGTGACATGCAACTAATTTGTGAAGCCTATCAAATTATGCGCGATTTACTTGGTTTATCGGCCGATGAAATAGCAAAAGTTTTTGCAGATTGGAACAAAGGTGAATTAGACAGTTACTTAATTGAGATAACTTCGGAAATTATGGCATTTAAAGATACCGATGGCAAACCTTTGGTAGATAAAATAGTTGATACCGCTGGTCAAAAAGGAACTGGAAAATGGACTGGAATTACAGCTTTAGATTTGGGAGTTCCTCTTACCTTAATTGGAGAAGCTGTATTTGCACGCTGTTTGTCTGCTATAAAAGATGAACGAGTAATCGCTTCCAAGCTGATTCCAGGCCCGAAAGTAGCTTTTGAAGGTAACAAATCTGTATTTCTCGATAATTTAAAAAATGCCTTATACGCTTCCAAACTGGTATCATACGCTCAGGGTTATTTATTAATGAGAGAAGCTGCTAAAGAATATAATTGGAATTTAAATTATGGAGGTATAGCAATGATTTGGAGAGGTGGTTGTATTATTCGTTCCGCATTCTTAAGCAAAATAAAAGAAGCTTTTGATAAAAATCCTCGCATTTCAAATCTGTTACTTGATGATTACTTCAAATCAGTAATTATTGATGCGCAAGATGGTTGGAGAAAAGTTGTTGCCACTGCCATTACCAATGGTATTCCATTACCAGCTATGGCTTCCGCACTAAACTATTTAGATGGTTTTAGAACTGAATTTTTACCTGCCAATTTATTGCAAGCACAACGCGATTATTTTGGCGCTCATACTTATGAAAGATTTGATCAAGCCAGAGGAAAATTTTTTCATACCAAATGGACAGAAACGGGAGGAAACACAGCTTCATCAACTTATAACGTGTAATCTATTAAAAAAAAACTATATTTACACCCAAATTCAAAGCATTGCGAATTTGGGTGTATATATTGTTCACGGGAGTTCTGCTTATAATCCCATTATTTACAATTCTGGCTCAACCTGATCTTCAAAAGAAAAGAAATATCAGGCTTAAAGGCGGTCATAGCCTTATTTATGATGGATATTCACAATATGCTGAGCACGATACCATCATTCAATTAGATAGAAATATTGACTATTACATAAAAAAAGGAAAACCTACAGATTTCTTCTACGAGCGATTAGATCAAAAAGCTTCAAGAAAACGATGGTCAAAAGAAATCCACAATATCATCATCCGATCCCCTAAACAAAAAACTGATACGTTTAATACAAAACGAAGTGAATTAGAGTATATTCCTTATAAAAACTCATATATTAAGGAAATTGAAATCGTTAAATTAGATGTTTTTGGGCCTTCAATAAATAGTATTACGTCACTTCCTAAAAATGGAATTCAACGATTTGGAAATCGATTGCATATAAAAACGCGAGACAATATAATTAGAAACCATCTTTTAATAAAATCAGGAGACTTTTTAATTCCTGAAAAATTGGCTGACTCAGAAAGAATTCTTCGTGATCAGGCGTTTATAGAAGATGTAAGGTTTATAGTCGTTCCTGTAAACAATTCGGAAGATTCAGTAAAAGTAGTTTTATATGTTAAAGATGTTTGGTCAAAAGGGGTTGATGTATTAATTGAAGATGTCAATGCGGGTAAAATTGATATTTATGATAAGAATATATTTGGAACAGGAAAAATACAGGAAAACACCGTTTTTATCGATCCAGAAAAAGGGGATCGACCTGGTTACCGAGGTGTATTCAGAGTGAATAACATAGATGGTTCTTTTATTGATTTATTTGCAGAATACAATAACATCTTCGGATCTATTCTTCATAGATTTTACGCCAACCGTTCATTTTACACTCCCAACATAAAACTTGCAGGAGGTATACAAATTGACAATGTATCAACAATGGTAAAACCCCGCATCTCTTCTCCCGATATTGTGCGTATTACATACGATTATATGAATCTTTGGATAGGGCGTTCATTTTCTTTTAATAATAAGTATTCCCTATCGTCACGTACCAATATAGTATTTTCAACCGGACTTATTTACTATAATTACAAAGAAAGACCTAGTATTAATGAAAATGAACTGTATCAGTTTCACAATAGAGCAATAATATTAGGGAGCACAGCATATACGAGACAAAGTTATTTTAAATCGAACCTAATTTATAGTTTGGGGAAAACAGAAGACATTCCTATTGGTGTTATGTTACAGTATACCCATGGATTCGAGAGAAATGAATTTGGAAACCGCTTATACAATCAAGTAAAACTATCTAAAGCCATTTTCTTAGGTAAGTTGGGGTATTTAAATGGAAGTATTACTGCTGGAACATTTTTAAAAGCAGGAAAACATGAACAAGCCGTTGTAAGAACAGATATTCATGCCTTCACTAATCTTTATATATTGGGTAGATTCAGTTTCAGGCATTTTATAAATATGTCGCACATAAACAGTTTTAATAGCTTTGTTGATGAATATGCAAGTATAAGTGATAATTACGGAATAACAGGATTAAGAAATGATTCTTTAATGGGGAAAAAAAGATTTAAAATAAACTTGGAAACAACAATGTTTACCCCTTTTTACTTAGCTGGTTTCAGAATTGCTATGTTTGGTTTTGCTGATTTTTGTTATTTAGGAAAAAGCCATCAGATAATATTTAAAGAACCATTGTACACTGGTTATGGTTTTGGATTGCGTATACGAAACGAAAGATTGGTAATAAAAACCATTCAGATCCGCTTTGTACTGTACCCAAATATTCCAGAACATTCAAAAGGAACTTTTTTCAGATTGGCTGGTGAAAGTAAATTTAAGCCCAATGATTTTTATGTTCATGCACCCGAAATTCTTAAATTAAGATAAGATGATTAATACCATTAAAGATTTTATTCAACGTCAAAATCTACTATTAGCAACTGATAAGATTTTGATTGGTGTTAGCGGCGGTATTGATTCCACAACTTTATGTCATATTTTAATTGGTTTAGGTTATAAAATTGAAATTGCTCATTGCAATTTTAGCTTGCGGGGAAATGAATCTGATGAAGATGAGCTTTTCGTAAAATCATTTGCGCAAAATTATCAAGTCCCCTTTCATTCCATTCGCTTTGATACACTCAATGAAGCACGTTTAAAAGGTATGAGTATTCAAATGGCAGCAAGAGAATTAAGGTACAATTGGTTCCAAATGTTATTAGAGCAAAATCAGTTAAACAAAATTGTAACTGCTCATAATGCCAATGATAATATAGAAACATTTTTTGTTAATATTTCCCGTGAAACAGGTCTAAAAGGCCTTACCGGGATGCCTATAAAAAATGGAAATATAGTTCGTCCCATGTTGGAAATTACAAGAAATGAAATAGAACAATATGCACTAAAAAACAAAATTGCATACAGAGAAGACTCCAGCAATGCTTCTACCAAATATACCCGCAATAAAATAAGACATGAAATTATTCCTGTATTGAAACAAATCAATCCAACGTTTGAATACAACATGAAAAAGTCTTTGCAACATTTGAATGATACACTTCAACTTTTTGAGAGCTTGTTGCAACCACTTTTAGACTCTTTCTATATTGAAAAAAATGATACATCAATTCTTGACAAAGAAAAATTAAAAACAATTCAACAAGCGGGTGTCTTTTACGAATTATTTCAACCTTACGGCTTTCATTCTCAACAAATAGAGAAAATAAGAGACTGCTTGGAAGGCATACCAGGTAAACAATTTGAAAGTGAAAATTATCAATTGCTAATTGACAGGTCTCATGT
>JAIFLP010000102.1 GCA_020049015.1 Bacteroidota bacterium
ATTTCACGGATAATTTTTTCTGTAAAGTCTTTATTATGGCGGATTTCTTCCAGCATTGTATCCAACGACATTCTGTTATCGGTAAGTACTTTTGTAATCCTGCGTTTAAATGATTTCTCTGAATAATCTGTAAAATCGTACTCTGAATTGGCCTTTAGCGCCTTTAGGAATAGCTCAATATCTTTATCTGTGACTATCATGCAGTTAACTTGAAAATTTCGAATAAATTGATTGTAATAAAGATATAAAAAATTAATTATAATCCATATTATGAGGCAAAATACGGAAATCAACCCGATAAAGTTCTATTTTTTTGAAAAACTTTTTTTCAGCCAACCGGGTAGAAAAATAGCTCCTGCAATAAGGTAAGGGTAGTAACTGATAAATCGCCACATTAGCGCCAGCGCTATGATAACACTTGCTGCAGAAGCTTCTGGAACATCAATAAATTCTTTAAGATACTTAGAGAATATATATTCAGCAAAGCCACTCCCTCCTGGGGTTGGACTTATCAGCATCATGATCCACATTATCAATTGTTTGGCAAAAAGCAAAAAATGATCAGAAACAACAAAGAAAGAGAGGAACAAGGCATTGACAACCCAATAGCGGGAAGTCCACGACAAAAAAGTTGCCCCAATAACCTTCAACCAAAACAATATTGATTTCTTCTTTAATTCATTCGAACTAATTACAATTTCATTACCAGCCTCACCCGCCTGATGCCTATATCTTCTCAGAAAGGGCAAGCGAAAAATCCATAATACGAGCCATTTTAAGCCTCGCGGCCTTATAAACAATCCATAACTTACAAATAATGTATAAGCCAACTTTAGCACATAACCAACCACAGCAAAATAAAACAAATCATTTGCAAAAGTCAGTTCACCACCACCTTGTGCAGTAGCAAATAAAGCATGTACATCCAAAAAAAGCAATAGCAATGGAAACATGATAATAAAATACAATTCATCAAGAAATGAAGTAGCCAAAACTACAGCCGAGCTTTTACCCACACTGATACCTTCTTTAGAAATATATAATATAGCAACACTGGTACCTCCAACAGCCGAAGGGGTAATAGCCGAAGTGAACTCCCACAACATAATAACCTTAAATGATTTTTTCCAGCTTAATTGATTATCGGTCAATAATCTTATTCTTATAATATAACCTATATCGCGGCCAACCATAAATAACAAAGCAACAAAAAGAAATAGGGCAGAAGACCAGGTAAATTTCAATTGATGTATGGCTTCTGGATCAAACTCTTTATAAAACATATATCCCACTACCGCCAAACCAATAAAAACTGGTAGAATAATTTTTGAGGGTTTAATTGATGAAATTAAATTACTTTTGTCACGTTCTTTAGCCATCTAAAAAGAATATCTGTTGAATTGCAATGATACAGATTTATTCACAAAAAGAAGGTATAAACTAAGTTAATTTATTCTTAATAATTCATGAGTCCATTCTACAAAGCGCACATAGCAGTTCTCTCTACCAACTTATTGTACGGTTTTATTCATATTGCAGGTAAAAATGTGATGCCGATATACCTTACTCCTTTGGCACTCACAATGGTTAGGGCATTGACATCATTAAGCTTATTTTGGATTTTTTGTATGTTCATCCCTTCCGAAAAAATTGAACGAAAAGACATGATACGCATCTGGATTGCGGGTTTATTCGGCGTTGCATTAAACCAAATGCTTTTTATGAAAGGTTTAAACCTCAGTTCGCCTGTTGATAGTGCTATTATTATGACTACCAATCCTATTATGACATTAATTATTTCTGCACTCATATTAAAAGAAATTATTACACCCCTTAAGATTACCGGTATTGCACTGGGGGCAGCAGGAGCACTGCTCCTAGTATTGCAACATGGAACCCTATCTTTAGACCATACCCTCGGCAATATTATACTTTTACTGAACTGCCTCTCCTTCGCTATCTATTTGGTTATTATAAAGCCCATAATGGGAAAATACAATACCATGACTATTATGAAATGGGTGTTTACATCAGGCTTTATATATCTGATACCATTTGGAACGAGCGATTTTATAAATATCAATTGGAATGCGATGCCAACAGAAATATATTTATCAATAGTTTATATTACTCTTGGCGCTACTTTCTTAACCTATTTGCTCAGCAATTATGCATTGCGAACATTAAAAGCAAGCACAGTAAGTATTTATATATATGTTCAACCCGTAGTAGCAGGTATGGCTGCCGTTGCACTAAATGTAGAACAAATATCATGGATTCAGATTTTGGCTAGTTTGATGGTTTTTGGAGGTATTATTACTGTAAGTGCTATCAATCGTATTTTTCCAAATTAAATATTCAATTATGCAACGAAGAGATTACATCAAACTATTACTTTCAGGCATAGGAAGTTTATTATTTAAAATTCCACTAAAAGCGCTGCAACTTAATCGCCCCATACATTCGAAACACTTTGGGACTTTTTATTGGGGTGTTGCCACAGCAGCCTATCAAATTGAAGGATCGCATGATGTAGATGGAAAAGGCTTATCAATTTGGGACACTTTCTCGAATAAATCGGGAAATATTAAAGATAAAAACAATGGAAATACAGCTTGTAATTTCTATTATACATACAAAGAAGATATCGAGATACTAAAAAACTTAAATTTTAAAGATTTTCGCTTTTCGCTTTCTTGGTCAAGAATATTCCCGCACGACAATAGTAAAGTAAATCAGAAAGGGATTGATTTTTACCATCGCATTATAGATACCTGCTTAGAAAAAAACATAAATCCATGGATTACTTTATATCATTGGGATTTACCTCAATATATCCAAGAAAAAGGAGGATGGGCCAACCGTGAAGTATTGAATTATTTTGAAGAATTTGCCCATACTACATCAAAAACCTATGGCGACAAAGTGAGCAAATGGATGGTACTTAACGAACCAGCGGCTTTTACTACTTTTGGCTATTTAACTGGAATTCATGCACCGGGAAAAATAAGCTTAAATAGCTATTTTGCATCGGTACATCATGCGGTTCTTGCTCAATCATTAGGTGGGAAAATTTTAAGAGAAAATGTAAAAAATTCATTTATCGGAACTACTTTCAGTTGCTCACCAGTAGAACCCGCATCGCAAAAAGCTAAAAATATAAGAGCAGCGCGCAGGTTAGATGTTGCTGTTAACAGAATGTTTATTGAACCTTCATTAGGCATGGGTTATCCGAGTAATGATTTTAGGTTACTCGAATCATTAAATAAGTATATTAAAGAAGGCGATGAAGCCAAAATGCCTTTTGAATTCGACTTTATAGGATTGCAACATTACTTTCGAATCATTGCCAAATATTCGTTAGCCAGGCCATTTATATGGGCAACTGACATGGATCCAAAAAAAAGGGGCGTAGAAACCACTGCCATGAATTGGGAAGTACATCCAGAAAGCATGTATCATATCATTAAATACTTTTCAAAATATCCTATCAAACAAATCATAATAAGCGAAAGTGGTGCAGCATTCGAAGATTCAATTACAAATGGTAGTATTAATGACATAAGAAGAATTAAATTTTTTGATGAAACCCTGCAACAAGTTTTGCGTGCAAAAAATGAAGGAATAAATGTAAGCGGCTATTTTGTTTGGACATTCATGGACAATTTTGAATGGGCAGAAGGTTACCGACCAAGATTTGGGATTGTTCACAACGATTTTAATACACAAAAAAGGACCGTTAAGGACAGTGGTTACTGGTTTAAAGAATTTTTATCGTCCGAAATATGATACTACGGTAAACTGGTGTTTTACTTTATGTCCACTAACAAAAATACTACCGCATCTACACCATGCATGAGCTTTCATTGAATTTGAATCTTTTTTTACTCCCAAGTAAATAGTACAAGGAATATTTTTATTTCTAATTAAATATGCGGAGCATAAAGCCAAAGTAAGACAAGTAGATACCCAATTTAAATACTTTTCAAACCTATGCGCCATTTTTTTAACCCTCAACACTTCAAAAGTTTGTGACTCCTCGATTTCCTCCAAAGTTTCAACACCTTGCTTACCTATATATCGCAAATATTTATTCATAGAAAAAAACGAAACTAAGAACCTGAAATAAATCAACAGGAAAAAAAAACTGAAATAGTCCATCCAATCAGTTTTAGTAAAACGAAATATACGTATGATCTTAGGCATTAATAAATATTAAATTTTTCTCCATCAAGGTTCTCAGAAAAGGCATCGTATCTTCCTTACATTTCTCTATATCAATATCAAATTCATCGGTTAATTTAGCAAACAAATCATTCAGGGCCAAAGGAGATTCAAGACATTTCCAAATATGGCTTCCTATTTGATTCAGACCATAATACTCGCTATTTTCAACACTCATCATTACTACCTCTCCATCCATTTCACTGAACATCATAGCCGCATTGCGCGATAAAATATCATTATCTTTTAATTCCATACACTTGCTGGTTTAACGTTTCTATAATTAATGTTACCATCTCATTAAGGCGGTAATTTGCTTCTGGTCTAATAATTCTGAATAGTTTAATTTCATTTCCTATTCCATTCAATAATGTAAAATGCTGTTGCTGTATCTTCAATAAATTAATAAACTGCGGACGATAAGTATGTTCGAATAACAATTTGAATTTATCAATCCCTTTTACCTCCTCAATAGCAAAATTCGCTCTATCATGCTTTTCTAAAAGAAAAACAGCATGTAAAGGCAAGGGATTCTTACCATAGAATTTCTTCATCGGTACAGCAAATTTTTCAAACCCATCAAGAATTCGCTTTAAATCTTGCTCATTATGTTGAAACTCCATCACTGAATCTTTCCACAATTTCATTTGGGGAAAAGCCGGATAAACCAACGGTTTTGAATAATCATTTAGGTTTATCACACATATATCATCACATAAAATATCGTATCCAGCATCAGAAAATGCAGCCGCAATAGTTGATTTTCCCGCACCTGAAGGACCTGTAAAAATAATTCCCGCATCATTGAATCTTATAGCACTTCCGTGAAGTGGGAACAACATTTTTTGATGAATTAAAGCAGCAAAAGCAGTACCCAACAAAAATAATCGGATCAATTTTTCATCTGTTTCAGGCCTTATCTCAATAATAATTGAATTACCATCTTTGATATTAAAGCGAATGGTTTTTCTTATAGTGATAATAAAATTACTTGGATCGCTACATTCATATCGCATTCCGTTTTCCGGACCATCCAAAACTCCCTCAACAATACGTTTTGAAATCCTGACATCATGAGTACCTTTATGCTCTTGTAATTCAGGCAAAAGTATATCTGACAAGATGTTCATCCCAAAGGCATTGTAAGAATATTTAGAGGAATTATTCATTCAGAATTAAAATAATTACTACAAAATTAAGAAAATTCTTTTACCATGAATAAGAAAAGCGTTGTACCTTTGCAGAAAAAACATGACATTATATATTATAGGGGTTACTTGTTTGGTTTCAATTTTAGCCTTTAACAACCGGGAAATGATGGACAAACTAAGTCTAAAACCCTGGCTGGTATTGCAACGAAATGAATATTGGAGGATATTATCCCATGGACTAATCCATGCCGATTATATCCACTTATTTGTGAACATGTTTGTACTGTATTCATTTGGAAGCTTTCTTGAGATGCAATTTGAAGCATTGGAGCAGTCTGGAATCATAAAAAACGCCGCCTTTACCTACTTGTTCTTTTATATCTCAGGAATAGCTGCCGCAACTCTTCTTACCATATCAAAATATCGCAATGATCAATGGTACAGTGCAGTTGGAGCATCGGGAGCCGTTTCAGCCATGGTATTTATAAGTATCTTCTTCAATCCCTGGCAAAAGCTCTATTTCTTTGGCGTGCTGCCCATACCGGGAATCATTTTTGGAGGTTTGTATCTATATTATTCGCATTATATGAGCAGGAAAAATACGGATAATATAGCCCATGAGGCACATTTTTTGGGAGCAGTATATGGAATGGTATTCCCATTGTTTTTAGAACCCAAATTGATATTTTACTTTATAAATCAGCTAACTAATGTGCAATTCTAAAAAACAAAAAGCTGTTTTTCTCGATCGCGACGGGGTAATCAACAGCGATGAGGGTCATTATTATATTTTCAAAGTTAAAGACTTAAAAATTAACCCCGGCATACCTGAATTAATAAAAAAACTAAAAGATTTCGGTTATTTAATTATTGTAATCTCCAACCAGGGCGGCATAGCAAAAAGGATTTACCATAAAGATGATACGGACAAATTGCACTTAGCCATTGATAAAGTATTAAAAAAACATGAAACCAGTATAGACGCCTATTATTATTGTCCCCACCACCCTGAAACGGGCAATTGCCTATGTCGCAAGCCATCGGGTTTAATGATAGAAAAAGCATTGGCAAGGTTTAACATCGATCCTCAACAGTCGTATATGATTGGCGACTCAAAGAGAGATATTGAAGCAGCTGAAAATGCTGGAGTAAGAGGCGTTTTAGTTCCAAAAAACTATAACTTTTATGAATTCACCCTTGAGAAATAATGATTTTTCCTAATTCAATTTTACGCTCCTAATTCATCCCCGGATTTTCTGGCGAATTGATCCACATTTTATAACGGCTGCCCATTTTTTCGAGGGTGGTTTTCCACAAGCCCATATCTGTTTCTGAATCCATTATTAATGAAGAATTGAGATTGGTAACCAACCAAGAATTTTGCTCGAGTTCCTGATCCAGTTGTTTTAATGTCCAGCCGCTATAACCTAAAAAGAAACGTACGTTGCTAGTATTTGCAACGCCAGCTTCCACAAATTGCTTCATGACATTAAAATCGCCGCCCCAATAAATATTATCGTACACCTTAATGGCATTAGGAAGCTTTTCGCCCAATGTGTGTATAAAATGCAAGGTATTGGTACTTACCGGTCCGCCTAATGATAAAGGAAATGCACCCAAATTGGCATCTGGTAAAATATCTTCCATTTTAGTATCTACAGGCTTATTGATAACAAATCCAACCGTTCCCTCATCGTTATGCTCGGTGATAAAAATCAAAGCACGTTTGAAATACATATCATTCAAAAAAGGCTCTGAAAGCAAAATTCTGCCTTTTCGAGGAGCGATGTGGTTGCTTTCTATTTTGAAATAATCAACGTCCGTTCTCATAATTTCCCTTTTTAATCACCCTAATCACTACAAAAAGGATACCCTTTTTATTCCATACAGAAAAATCCTCAACAAATGACAATCTGTCTACTATTAAAACAAATTATATGACAATATGTTAATCTCACTTCAAGTTTAATACACCTCTCAACACAAAAACCCTATTAAAATAAAGAGCTTTCAAGCGAAATTCATTATTCAATAACCACCTTCTTATTCTTAGGATATTTTACAGAATATTTTATAATCAGCTCCTTATTTTCATTGGGATCTAATGAAAGATTCCATTCTAAAATACCAGTATCAGAATTCAATTTAGCTCCAGAAATATCAATTATCTCAACTTGAATTTCCTTATTACTAGTAACCGGAATTTGATCATTAATTTTACATTTTATAGGATAGGTTTTATTATTGCGCAAACTGATTTTAAACGCCAGCGTTTCTTTTCGATTTGAGCCTATAAATTGAGATTCAGAAAATGCAGAAAGCTTTTCCCTTTTGATGTTGATATTGTTATCAATTCCAAAAGATAATGCCAGCGTATCTTCATATTGATCTGTATTGATATTTGATTTTCCAACATACGAATTTTCAATATACACATTCATCTCTCCACTTAGAAGCTCTTCTTTATACCAATCGTTAATTCTGGCAATTAAAAACATATTCTCCGCTAACTTCGGTACCGATTGAAACTCATAATCGGCTTTTAATTCAGAAAACTTATAATTAACTGTATTTGTTTTATTGTTGCTTAATATGGTTTGTGAAGCATCAATTGTATACTCGTTTGAGGTTTCTCTTCTTGTTGATGTTACAGAAGGCAATGAAGCTAAATCAGCTTTTTTTTCAGATGCATAACCTACAGTTACAACTTGTTCTAATTGTTGTACATCCTCGCTCATTTCACTTTTTTGGATCCCAGGCACACTGCCGCGTAAAGCCTTATACAACGGATAATAAAAATCCAAATAAAACGGAGTCAATTCAGGTTTTTCAGCAGAAATATTGGTTCTGGCAGTAGAAAGCGCCAAGCGAACATCTTTCCAATCTATTCCGGTATTCTGAACAATATTGGCTTTATAGGTAATATGCAAAGCTTTGTCGGTTCCCATAAACTTTACATCATAGGTTGGATACCATGAAGCATTGTCGACCAGATACTGAAAAGAAATACTTGCATTTTTAAGCACTTTTGATTCGATACTAACTAGAATAGTACCATTAGGCAAATCATTTGTACCGTTAATTATTCCCAGTTGTTGATTGATCTTTTCAACTTCTTTTCTGCTCTCGGCAATAATTCGTTGGCGTTTTAGTAAATCGATATGCAAAACTTCCAAATTAGAACCGTAAATAGTATTGAGTGATTTGAATGTTTCCGGCTCTATCCCTTTTTCTTTACTTGCAACTTCTTTATTTGATGTGAGAAATAACAATTTTGCATTGATTATTTTAATCCAGTTTTCCTCATCTTCAATCTTAAATTGTAAAGCTTCTAATTTTATTTTTAAGGCATCAACTTCCTTATTTCTTGATAGCTCATTTAAGTAATCGTTTTGGTGTTGCACCCCCAAAATAATATAGGAACCATCCCCATTTACCCTAATGCTCTCTTTTCTGATGTATGGAGATAAACCAGTTAAACGCAAAAGCATTTGCCCTTGTTGTAATGAAAATGTGGCTTTGCGCTCAATTTGCGCACCTTCGGTAAAGACAGTTACTTGTTTTATTTCGGCAGTAATATCTTTTTCTACTTGGCTCCAAGTAAATACCCATGAATAAAGAACAATACCTATTACAAATAATCTTTTCATCATATCATTATATTTAAGCTAAACATATTGCGTAAATATATGAATAATGAAATTATATTGCAATTATTCCACCGAAGCAAAATATTTCATGAATTGTATGCGCTCAAATGATGCTACATTATTGGAATATACGCTTATCTTACCCCTAAACTGATCAACAGAAGAAAAACCTTTGGCTTGCATCCAAGATTGAGTTTGAGCCAGTATTTCTGAAATTACTTCTGCTCCTCGCTTATACACTGCACTGGTAATTTCTACCACCTTTGCTCCTGCCAAAATTTGTTTTATCATGGCAGATGAATCATGCACACCCGTTGATGCAGCCAAATCAGATTCTGTCTTTCCATGCATGATTGCTATCCACCTTAATGAATTATAATATTCAGAAGGAGAACTGAATGCATTGGCACTGGCAACCGCGAAGGTGTCAATATTAATATCGGGCGAATAAAACCTGTTGAATAGCACTACTGCATCGGCGCCCGAATCAGACAATCGTTTGATAAACAAAGCCAAATTGGAGTATCCAGGTCCTATTTTTACCGCAACGGGGATTCTCACTGATTCTTTTACTTTCTTTAAAATATCCAAATGTAACTTTTCGATTTCAATACTTTCTACACGCAAATCAATCGGCAATGAGGCCATATTAAGTTCGATGGCATCGGCTCCAGCTTCTTCTATTTTTTTTGCAAAATACATCCATTGTCCGTTAGTCAAACAATTAATGCTCGCAATAATGGGAATGTTCACCTCCCGCTTAGCATCACGAATTAATTTTAGATAATCGGAAAGTAAATTGTTCTTCGTGTAATAATCAATATAATCAAGATTTTCTGAAGCCTCGGAATAAATAAAAATATCCTCTAAAGCTGTTTTGATATTCTGATCGGTGTCCATTGCAATCTGCTCTTCAAAGAGTGATTTTAATACTACCGCTCCGGCACCATTGCTTTCAAATTCTTTAATAGCTTGCACCGATTTAGCCAATCCGGAACTACCAATTATTAAAGGACTGGGAAGATTCAATCCCATATACCTTACATTCATTTCAGCCATAACAAAATATATAAATTAAAAACCAAAAATTATAAACTAAAACCCTCATACCTTCATCTTTAAACCTTCCGACCTTAAGACCTTAAGACTTTAAGACTAACATATTGATGTATCCCTTCAGCCGCCTTTCTTCCATCGCCCATAGCTAGAATTACGGTAGCACCACCCCGCACAATATCACCACCAGCAAAAACATCGAGAATAGATGATTGCATGGTTTCTGGATTTACTTTGATTGTTCCCCATTTGGTAACTTCAAGCTGGGGAAGAGACTGAGAAATTAGTGGATTTGGCGATACACCAACGCTCACCACAACAGTATCAACATCTATTAAGTATTCAGAACCAACAACTGCAACAGGTTTACGGCGTCCGCTGGCATCTGGTTCTCCCAGTTCCATTTTTTGCACCCTCATTTGTTTCACCCTGCCATTCTTATCGGCTAAATATTCCACCGGATTTTGCAACACCATAAATTCAACTCCCTCTTCCATAGCATGCTTTATCTCTTCTTTACGAGCAGGCATCTCTTCCATAGAGCGGCGGTAAACGATCATTGCCCTCTCAGCACCCAAACGCTTTGCTGTCCTAACACTATCCATTGCTGTGTTTCCACCACCAATTACAGCAACATTCTTTCCAATTTGCACCGGAGTATCATATTCTGCTTTTGCCGCACCCATTAAATTCACACGGGTTAAATACTCATTTGATGATAGTATACCAACAAAATTCTCTCCGGGAATGTTCATAAAATTCGGCAATCCTGCACCACTTCCCACAAAAAATGCCACAAATCCTTGATCTCTCAATCCATCAAAGGTATCGGTTTTACCCACAATAAAATTATTTTCAAATTGCACGCCCATTTTGCGCATGCCTTCAATTTCCACATCAACAATTTCATTGGGTAATCGAAACTCAGGAATTCCATATTTTAATACCCCTCCAATCTCATGCAAAGCTTCAAATACTGTTACTTTATAGCCAAACTTAGCCAAATCGGCAGCAGCCGCTAAACCTGCAGGACCAGAACCAATAACAGCTACTTTAATACCATTAGAAACTCCTACCTCCGGAACTGAAATGCTTCCAGAATTTCTTTCATAATCGGCGGCAAAACGCTCCAAATTACCAATAGCAACGGGCTCTTTTTTGAGTTTTTGCGTATAAAAACACTTTGCTTCGCATTGTATTTCCTGGGGACAAACGCGTCCGCATACCGAAGGCAACAAATTAGTATTCTTAAGCACTTTTGCTGCGCCAGCAAAATCGCGTGATTCAATCCTTTTTATAAATGCGGGAATATTGATATTAACTGGGCAACCTTCAATACAAGTTGGATTTACACAATCTAAGCAACGCTGAGCTTCAGCAACAGCTTGCTCAATAGAGAGACCAGTATTTACCTCTTCATTATTTTTATTTCTAATATTAGGATCCAATTCAGGCATATGAAGCCTTTCCTTTTTAGTCCTTTCAGGGGCTTTCATTTGTTTGCGCAAATCTTCACGCCATTGTTCAGCTCTTTGCGATGCAATATATTCTTCTGAGTACATACGTTAAACAGTTTTTTTCATTGAATAATTTCTATATGCTTCGGCTTCTTCATCTTTGTATGCTGCAAGCCTCATCAGCATTTCATCAAAATCAACCTCATGTGCATTAAACTCAGGTCCATCAACACAAACAAATTTTGTTTTTCCACCAACAGTTATTCTGCAAGCACCACACATTCCAGTTCCATCTACCATTATGGTATTCAAACTAGCCACTGTAGGCACATTGTATTTTAAGGTAGTTTGAGCTGCAAATTTCATCATTATAGCTGGGCCAATAACCACACACTCATGAATTTTTTCTCGCTGCATAAGCATTTCCATGCCCTGAGTTACTAATCCTTTGGTGCCGTAACTTCCATCGTCGGTCATTACAATCACCTCATCGGAAAACGAACGCATTTCTTTTTCAAGAATCAACAAATCCTTATTTCGGGCCGCCAAAACAGTTAGAACTCGATTACCCGCTGCTTTCATGGCTTCAACTATTGGAAGCAATGGAGCAATACCCACACCCCCACCAGCACATAATACGGTACCACTCTTTTCGATATGGGTTGCATTACCTAAAGGACCAACCATATCCAATATTACATCTCCTCTTTCAAGTTTAGATAATTTAGAAGAACTAACGCCTACTGATTGAACAATTAAAGTAATAGTCCCTCTTTCAATATCTGCCGACGAAATGGTTAGAGGTATTCGTTCTCCTGTGGCATCGGGACGAACAATCACAAAATGCCCGGCTTTACGATTCTTAGCTATTAATGGAGCTTCCACCACCAATTTAAATACCAAAGGCGATAAATATTCCTTTTCAATGATCTTGTTCATATAAACGTAACTATTTTTGCCCCCGAAAATACATATTTTTAAGGTTTCCAAAGCTGTATTTCACTGTTTTTTAAAAAAATTAAGCGAAACACTTAAAAGCCAAAATAAAAACACTTATAGCTTAGTAGCTAAAATTACAACGCATTTCACTGAATTTTTCTTCATCATTAAGAATAAATTTGTATTTTTCCGACGTATTAATAATTAACTAATAGGAGAAGAACCATGAAGTACATACTTTTATTAATTACAAGTATTTTATTTACCTTTAATTTATCTGCTCAATCGGCACAAATGATTAATGAATTTCTATATGGTGTTGCCTACTATCATGAGTACATGCCTGAAGAAAGATTAGATAAAGATATTTCATTGATGAAAGAATGCGGTATTAATACCGTAAGAATGGGCGAATCGACTTGGACACTTTTTGAACCAGAAGATGGGAGATTTGAATTTGAATGGTTCATTCGCATACTTGATGCTATGCATAATGCGGGCATAAAAGTTATAATAGGAACTCCAACCTATGCTATTCCACAGTGGATGGTAAAAAAATATCCCGATATATTGGTAACTACATTTTATAATAAACAGCAATATGGTGGCAGACAAAATATGGACATATGCCATCCTGAATACCACAGATATGCTGAAAGAATTGTAAGAGAAATGGTTTCCCGCACATACAACCATCCGGCAGTTATAGGATTTCAAATAGATAATGAAACAAAAAGTTATTCAACAGCTAGTAGCTATGCCAATGCACTTTTTCTGCAACATTTAAAAAATAAATTTGGTACGGTTGAAAATCTAAATAAAGCTTGGAACTTCAATTATTGGAGTCATACCCTGACCCATTGGGAAGATTTGAATATTACAGGAAGCTATTCAAATCAAGCTTATTGGTTAGAATGGAATCGGTTTCAACACACATTGGTCACTGATTTTTTAATGATGCAAAAAAACATAGTTGATGCTTATAAAAAACCTTATCAGTTTGTTACGCAAAATTTCGATTTATACTGGAGGAATAATCAAAGTTCTGGACCCAATCCTGATGTTAACCACCACCAATCGCAAGTTGCAACTGATATAGCCGGAATTGATATTTATCATGAGTGGGGTAACAAATTTGATGGCTCTGTTATTTCATTTGCTGGAGATATGACCCGCTCCCTTAAAAAGAAAAACTACTTGGTAATAGAAACACAAGCACAAGCGAAAGGAGCAAATAATATAGGACAATATCCACTTTATGACGGTCAATTACGTCAAGCTGTGTATAGTCACATTTCATCGGGCGCAAATATGGTTTCTTATTGGCCGTGGCATTCACTTCACAATGGGTTGGAATCTTTTTGGAAAGGAATTTTATCACACGATATGGAACCCAACCGCCCATTTCAAGAAGTTAGAAAAACAGCGGGTGAATTGAAAAGAATACAAGAAAAAATAATCAATATTAGCATCAAAAATGAGGTAGCAATTCTATACAGTATTGATGCTTTTAATGGCATCCAAAATAAATCATTTAGCACAAAAGTTAATTATGCCGATTTAATTAATATCATGCACAAATCTGCATACAAATTGAATGTTGGTACTGATATCATCATTCCAGGCAGAGATTCTTTAGAAAATTATAAAGTTGTTATGATACCTGCATTGTATATTGCCAGTGATTCATTGCTTCAAGCCATTGATAATTATGTGAAAAATGGAGGACATGTAATCATGACTTTCAAAAGTGGATTTTGTGATTTAAACAGTAGGGTATATGCCACCATAGCACCGGGCTTGTTGAGAAATGCATGCGGATTTTATTATCAAGAATTTTATAATCCTGAAAAAGCGATTCCGCTCAGAGGAAATCCTTTTAAGTTATCAGAGCAGGAAAATTTGATGGACGAATTTATAGAATTAATAATTCCTGAAACAGCTAAGGTTTTAGCTCACTACGACCATCCGTTTTTTGGAAAATATGCTGCTATTACACAAAACAGTTATGGAAACGGAAGTGTTACTTACATTGGATCTTATCCATCAGAAGCAGTACTTAAAAGTGTAGCAAAAGATGTATTTGTTCAAGCAGGAATTGAAATCCCTTCTATGCCTCCTTCTATCACATTAAAGAAAGGAAAAAATACCTATCAAAAAACGGTATATTATTATTTTAATTACAGCAGCGACATTGCATCTGTTATATATAATTTTAAAGATGGAATGGAACTGATCAGTGGAAAAGAAATTAAGAAAAAACAGGTAATGGCAATCAATCCATGGGATGTAATAATTATTGAAGAGAATTAAGGTTTTACAAACTTAACTGTATTGATTTCATTTATTTAATTCCCATTATTTGTTGAAATTAAAAAAACATATCGTATTTTTGTTAGATACTTAACTACTATCTAAATGAATACAGCACTTATTAAAACCGTTATGGTAGTGATGATCATTATCCTAACGAAAAATCTCAACGCTACCAATTATTACATTGCCCTTACTCCGACAGGAAATGATAATAATGCAGGCAGCAAAACCAGTCCCTTTGCTTCTCTGGAAAAAGCCAATAACATTGTTAATCCCGGAGATACCGTATTTATTATGGCAGGTAATTACAATATAACCAGCCAAGTAAAACTCACAAAAGGAGGAAGCTCAGGTGCACATGTTGTATACAAAGCTTATTCTGATCAAATGCCGGTATTTGATTTTACGAATTGCATCCTTCCCCCTGCTTCCGCCAATCCTCCTTTTCCTCACGATTTTGGAGCCATAACCATTTATCAAACAAGTTATGTTATTATTGACGGAATAAGCGTTCAGAACTCTAAATCAGCTGGTATCCAGATTCGCGAATCTTCCTATTCCATAATTAAAAATTGCTATACCTATGACACCTACTCTTCTGGCATTTCAGCTTGGGATTCGGAGCAAGCAGAAATAGACAATAATATTCTCGAACTAGCATGCAATACAGGTCCACACGAATGCATATCCATAAGCCGAACCAGCTATTTTACTGTAAGTAACAATGAAATTAAAAATACTACACAAGCATCCTCAAACTCTGGAGGAGAAGGTATTGATGTTAAAGAAGCTTCAAAACATGGAAAACTATTCAAGAATTATGTTCATAATTTGTGGCGACAAGGCTTGTATGTTGATTCGTGGAATCAGGCATTGGAAGATATTGAGTGGTATGAAAATATTGTTCATGATTGTATGTTCGGATTTTGTTTGTCAACCGAACAAGCCGGAGGAAATGTAAGCAATGTAAAATTCCATCATAATATTATTTATAATTGTCCCCGCACCGGTATAGTAATAAGTACATGGGGACCTGATGAACTGAAAAAAGATATTTCGATATACAATAATACTATTTACAATAATGGATGGAAAAGAGCGGCTGAAGGAAATGTTCCGCATGGGGGACTATTAATTGAAGCATCTAATATCCAAAATATGGTACTTAGAAACAATATTTTTTCAAAAAACTGTTCTTTCCAACATGCCCGCAAAGCTGATTTGACTGGCAAAATTACAGTTGATTACAATTTATTAGATGATTATAATGATGATCCCTTAAGAAAAGCTGATCTTAGTTATTTTCCCGCGGGAACAAGTGGAATTTATGTCTTAAAAGGAAGCAATCAGATAAATGGAAATCCCCAATTACAAGATGCGTCTCAGGCAGATTTTCATCTTCTTTCAAATTCAGCAGCCATCAATGCTGGCAATCCTAATCCTGCGTACAACGACCCAGATGGCTCAAGAAATGATATTGGTGCTTTTCCATATTCTATTTCCAATATTCTTAAAAATATAAGTATTGAGAACGACTTAGAATTATTCCCGCAACCCATTGTAAATGGAACTTTAACTGCCAAAACCGAAAACACAGTAATAAAAAACTACTGTATTTTTAATATTTATGGAGTAAGCATTGAAAGCGGAACCATGAATAATATCAAAGAAATAGATTGCAATTCCTATGCAAAAGGAATTTATGTTTTTTGTGTTTGGATTGATGGAAAAGCCGTTTCAAAGATTTTTATGATCAGATAATCTCAAGCACCAAAACCCAATCATTCCCTCTGGCAGCTTCGCCGGGGGGATTGAAAATTCCAATTCCAGAATTCTGTACTTCTGAAATATTCGTATATTCACCATTGCGAGGATTATACCATGATTGCTTAACTCTCTTGCCTTTTAACAAACCCATTACCAATTCAATGGTTTTTCCAGTGGGAACATATACTAAAATATACTGATTGTTTCTACAAGATTTCAATTGACCTTCGGCATCATACAAATTCTTATGAAAAACCTCCGGTGCGGGAGTTAAAGTGCTAAAGTTGCACTTTTCCATTAATTCTTTTAAATACTTCATTTGAAAAGCGCCGGGAACATCAAGAGCCTCAAACCAGTTTCGAGATAAAGAATTACTTGATTTATTATAGGTATTCCTATTGAACATTTGCCATACGGGGCCACAACCATACGTATGTCCGCAAGTACCCGCAAAAACCGACCAATACGCAGACTGTCTGACATCGAAATCATCGAACATTCCAAAACGTGCATCAGCTTGATAATTTACAGCCGATTCTTCATAAGCAGGCTCTGAGTTTATATTTGGCTTTACATTTTTCATTTGAGCCATATATTGAGGTATTTCAAATGCCCGATCGTTATTTTTTTTCTCATGATAAGAGCCCCACATATGAAAATCGATCCACTGATCATTTTCAAAACATAAAGAAGAAGGATAAAAACTATGATAGGTCATACAACTGGCATTGTAATCTGATTTCTTATCAAAATTTTTATTCCCGCATACTGCGTCATTAATACCTTCTGCCATAGAACGCCATAACAATACCCCACTGGAAGTTTCATCGGGCAAACGATCACCACCCAAGATCCAAATTATTTTATCGTACTTTTTAAATCTGGTACCTAAAAAATGACCGTAATTATAGGCGCTAACTGAATCTCCAATAAATGCAGTTTCGCGAAAACGAGGTGTTACATATTCTCCCCAACATGGCAATAAACCAACATACATATTTCGTTCAGCAGCCAACTCGAGCATATAATCTAAATGATCCCAGAAATCATAGGCAATACTATCCGTAGTAGCATTTCCCGCAGTTGTATCTATGAAACTAACATTCAATTCTCTGAAAGGAAGATCTCCATAAAAATTAGGAGCGGTATGTCCCTCTAACTCTCCAATAGCAACAGTTTGTATTACGTTAAAGCCTTTATTACTTCTATTATCGAGATACATTTTCATCTCCTCCCTGTTCAGGCGGTGAATCAATTCCCAACCGGTATCGCCCAGATAGAAAAAGGGTTTGCCATCACGGCTTACCAAATGTTTTTTATCTTCTGATATTTTCAATGATGAAGTAACAGAATCCATTACAATATCTTTTTGCTTACATGAAAAATCAAAAAATACAAGTATCAAAATAATTTGTAAACGCATAATATCTATTCTATAATTGAATAATTAAGCCATTCCATGTTCCGATAAAAACCTTTCAGCATCAATAGCGGCCATACATCCAGAACCTGCTGCAGTAATAGCCTGACGGTAATGATGATCTTGAACATCCCCGCATGCAAATACACCTGGCACATTTGTCTTTGATGAACCCGGAATGGTTTTAATGTAACCAGTTTCATCAGTATCGATAAATGGCTTAAATATTGATGAATTGGGTTCATGACCAATAGCTAAAAAGAAACCTGTAACATTAATTCGAACGTCTTCTCCTTTTGCATTGGTAAGTATAACACCATCCACCCCAGCTGATCCAACTACCTCTTTGGTTTGATGTTCAAACATCACCTGTATTTTAGGATTGGTTAGAACTCTTTCTTGCATCACTTTTGAGGCCCTTAAAAAGGATTTGCGAACGATTAAATATACTTTATTGCAAAGTCCAGAGAGATACGTTGCTTCTTCGCAGGCAGTGTCACCACCACCAACAACAGCAACATCTTG
>JAIFLP010000026.1 GCA_020049015.1 Bacteroidota bacterium
TACAATTTTTTCTTCACTTCCACTTCCTTAAATCCTTCAATAAAGTCACCTTCATTAATATCGTTAAAACCATTCAAATTTAACCCGCATTCCATTCCAGACGGAACTTCCTTAGCATCTTCTTTGAATCGTTTTAAAGAACCTAGGCTTCCGGTATGAATAACAATACCATCCCTGATAACCCTTACGCGGGTATTTCTAGCAATTTTACCTTCACGAACAATACAACCAGCAACAGTACCTACTTTAGTAATTCTGAACGCCTGGAGAACTTCGAGAGAAGCAACAATTTCTTCTTTAATTTCGGGCGATAGCATACCCTCCATAGCATCCTTAATTTCAGCTATAGCAGAATATATAATAGAATATAGTCGGATATCGATTTGTTCTTTTTCAGCCAAACGGCGTGCACCCATAGAAGGCCGCACCTGGAAACCAACAATAATGGCATTAGAAGCTGCGGCCAGCAATACATCTGATTCAGAAATTTGACCTACCGCCTTATGAATAATATTAATTTGAATTTCTTCAGTAGAAAGCTTGATTAAAGAATCTGAAAGGGCTTCAACAGAACCATCCACATCACCCTTAACAATTATATTTAATTCCTTAAAGTTACCAATGGCTATGCGTCGTCCAATTTCATCGAGAGTAATATGCTTCATGGTTCGAAGACTCTGCTCTCTCATTAATTGTTCCCTCTTGGCTGCTATTTCTTTTACTTCACGCTCATCATCCATGGCATTAAAGATATCTCCAGCCTGTGGGGCTCCATTCAAGCCAAGAATAAGAACTGGTACAGAAGGTCCAGCCTCTGTAATTTTTTTACCGCGCTCATTAAATAAAGCTTTAACGCGTCCATAATTTGTACCCGCTAAAATGAGATCTCCCGTTTTAAGAGTCCCTGTTTGAACTAGTACCGTAGCAACATAACCCCTTCCCTTGTCTAAAGTAGAATCGATAACGGTTCCTTTAGCAGCGCGATCGGGATTTGCTTTCAATTCAAGCATTTCAGCCTCTAACAGTATTTTTTCCAATAAATTTTTAACATTCAATCCTGTAATTGCCGATACTTCCTGTGACTGATATTTACCGCCCCAATCTTCTACCAACAAATTCATATTTGCCAAAGCTTCCTTAATTTTTTCAGGATTGGCAGCAGGTTTATCAATTTTATTAATTGCAAATACAATAGGAACACCCGCAGCTTGAGCATGATTAATGGCCTCAACAGTTTGAGGCATCACACCATCATCAGCAGCTACTACTATAATTGCAATATCCGTAACTTTTGCACCACGAGCACGCATAGCTGTAAACGCTTCGTGACCAGGTGTATCTAAGAAAGTAATTTCTCTTCCATCTTCTAATTTCACATTGTAAGCACCAATATGCTGCGTAATACCTCCGGCTTCACCGGCAATTACATTGGTTTTGCGAATAAAGTCAAGCAATTTAGTTTTACCATGGTCAACGTGCCCCATTACAGTTACGATAGGAGGTCTGTGTAAAAGATCTTCTTCATTATCCACTATTTCATTAGCTTCAACAGCTTCAACAGTGGTAAAATCAACCTGAAAATTAAACTCTTCAGTAACTAATTTAATCGTTTCTGCATCTAAACGTTGATTAATAGAAACAAACAAGCCCACCGACATACAAGTTGATATAATTTGGGTAGGTTGTATGTCCATTAAAGAAGCCAGTTCACTAACCGTAATAAACTCGGTAACTGTTAATATATTCTTTTCTTGCTCAATACGCTCCATTTCTTCCGCTTGGCGTTGGGTAACCATATCCCTTTTATCGCGGCGGTATTTTGACGTTTTCGACTTGCTTTTTCCTGCGGTAAGACGGGCTAAGGTTTCCTTAATTTGCTTTTGCACATCTACTTCTTGAACCTCAGGACGACGGAAGGGTCCTTTTGGTTTTGCTTTATTAGCAGTAGAATTATTATTATCTCTGTTAGAAGCTCTGTTCTTATCGAGGTTTACAACCAACTTAGCTCCAGGAGGTGGTGCTACAACACTAACTTTTTGTTCAACCTTAATTCTCTTTCTTTTCTTCTTTTTGTCTCTGTTATAATCATCAGCCGAAGAAGCTACAGGCTTTTTCTTTTCGTCCTTTACAGGCAGCACCATTTTTCCTAAAACAGTAGGACCACTAAGCTTTGTAAATTTAGTTTTTATAAAGTTTTCGTCAACAACTTCAGTAGGAACAATTATCTCAGCTACAGGATTTGATTCTGAATCAACAATCTTTTCAACCAATTCCTCAACTTCAATATCATTTTCACTTTCAGCTACCTCGATATTTTCTACAATATTATCAATTACTTCTATAACCTCTTCGATTTTTGGTGCATTTTCTTGCACTTCCACCTGAGGCTCTGCGGGAGCACTTTCGATTATAATATCCTTAGGCTGAATCTCCGGTACATGTAATTCTTTTTTTACTTCTGTTCTTTTAGATTTTTGCTTGAAAATATCAAGATCAATTTTACCAACTACCTTAACATCAATTTCTGGCAAGCTCTCAATTTTTTCAACTATTTCTTCAACCACAGAAATAGGCGCTTCAACAGCAATAACAGGGGCCTCAACAACAGGCTCCTCAACAATCACTTTAGTTTCAGGTATAACAGCCTTTACTTCTTCCTTTTTCTCAGGAACCTTCTTTTTTGGGGGATCTAGATTCATTTTCCCCACAATTTTTACCTGGTGAGTATATTCACTGGTCGTTCCTTTGATAATGACCTCATCCTCTTCTTCAGGGATTACTGGCGCAGCTTCTTGATGGTTTTCATCCTCTAAACTCACCGAAACCTTCTTATCCCGTAAAGATTTCAAGTTCAGTTTTTCAGATTCTTTCTTGACATTCTTTTCTGTACTAAATTCCTTTTCGAGGATTTCAACCATCTCAGGGGTAATTTTAGCATTGATATTTTCTTCAATACTATAACCCTTCTTCTTAAGGAAATCAACAATGGTGTGGCTTCCCACATTGTATTCCTTAACTAATTTACCTAATCGTGCGCCTTTAGCTTCTGTCATATTTTGTTCTTAAGTGAACGTTTCAGCTACAATAATTTAATAGGGCTAAATTATATATAATTAAACGTTTATTCAAATTCGGACTTTAAAATTTTCATTAATTCTTTCACCGTTTCTTCTTCTAGATCGGTACGACGAACCAAATCATCCATACTCAATTCAAGAACAGACTTTGCGGTATCGCAACCAATTGCTTTTAATTCATCAATAATCCAGCTATCGATTTCGTCACCAAATTCATCGAGGTTAACATCTTCGTCATCTTCAGCTGAATCGCGGTATACATCAATCTCATAACCAGTCAATTGACTTGCAAGCTTAATATTCAATCCACCTTTACCAATAGCCAAAGAAACTTCGCTAGGCTTAAGATAAACATTGGCCTTACTTCCTGCATCATTAATTTTAATTGAAGATATTTTAGCAGGGCTTAAAGCGCGGGATATATACAATTGAGTATTATTAGTAAAATTAATAACATCAATATTCTCATTTTTCAATTCCCGCACAATACCATGAATGCGCGATCCTTTCATACCCACACAAGCTCCTACTGGATCAATGCGTTCATCGTATGACTCAACTGCCACTTTAGCTCGCTCCCCAGGCATGCGAACAATCTTTTTAATGGTAATTAAACCATCAAATATTTCAGGTACTTCCAGTTCAAATAGTCTTTCTAGGAACACAGGTGATGTTCTAGAAAGAATAATAACAGGAGTACTGTTTCTCATTTCAACTTTATAAACTACAGCCCTTACAGAATCACCTTTTCGGAAATAATCAGAAGGTATTTGTTCCAATTTAGGCAGCACCAATTCGTTTCCTTCATCATCAAGAATAAGAATTTCTTTTTTCCAAACCTGATACACTTCACCCGTAACAACTTCGCCTATTCTATCTTTATATTTATTGTATATATTATTCTTTTCCAGTTCTGCAATTCGTGAAGTAAGGTTTTGCCTTAATGATAGTATGGCTCTCCGGCCAAAAGAAATAAGCTTTACTTCTTCCGAAACTTCTTCACCAATTTCATAATCCTGATCAATTTTCTTAGCATCATCTAGTCTGATCTGACTATTAGGATCAACGTACTCATTGTCTTCCACTACCAACCTATTCTTCCATATTTCAAAGTCTCCCTTGTCAATATTGATAATGATATCAAAATTTTCGGAAGAACCATACATTTTAGTAAGCATATTTCTGAACACATCTTCAAGAACACTCATCATGGTTGCTCTATCAATGCTTTTAAGCTCCTTAAATTCCGAAAATGTTTCAATAAGATTTAAATTCTCCATATATTCAGTATTTAGAATATTTTTTATATTGATATTAATATTTTTGCTTCTTTTATTTCTGAAAACATGATGCTTGTATTTCCAGCAAGTATATCTAATTTCTTTTTATTACCAGCCAATTGAGTTGGGGTAAGAAAAATATTATCTTCATTTACTTGAATCAACTGACCTTTAATTTTTTTGCCGTCTAAAAACTTTATTTCAAGATCGCGTCCAATGTTTTTCTCATACTGGCGCTTTAATTTTAAAGGATGTGTTATGCCCGGTGAAGAAACTTCCAACTCATAATCCTCAATTTCTCTATCAAGTTGGTCATTAATAAACCTACTTACCTTAGCACATTCATCTATGGTAATTCCTTGATCAGTATCCAACAAAACAATTACTTTATTCGTAGCACTCACTTTCACTTCCACCAAAAAAATGGAAGTTTCCATAATTGCATTATTCACTATTTCTGTTATGGTTTCTTTATTCAACATAATAATATTCAAATAAAACAGGGGACTTTTAGTCCCCTGCACAATTCGCGTTGCAAAAGTAATCATTTTTATTTATAAAGCAAATTTTAGCATAAAATTATTGATTATTAGATAATATAGGGTTATTTGAGGTTAAAGAAGATTTTATATCTTTGCAATAAAAACAACATTGAATCTAAAAGAAACCAACAAGAAGAAAATTATTAACGACCCTGTATATGGGTTTATTAATATTAGCTCAGATAGAATTTATGACCTGATTGAACATCCTTATTTTCAAAGATTAAGACGAATTCGACAATTGGGCATGACCAATTTTGTGTATCCCGCAGCCAATCATTCTAGGTTTCAACACGCATTGGGCGCCACACATCTTATGGATATGGCAATTGACGTTATACGCAGCAAAGGGCACAATATTACCGATGAAGAAGCAGAGGCTGCACAAATTTCGATTTTGCTGCACGATATAGGTCATGGTCCATTCTCTCATGCCCTGGAATATCACCTACTCGAAGGAATCAATCACGAAGACCTTTCTTTGATGATCATGAAAGCCATGAATAAGGAGATGGATGGCCAACTCTCAATGGCTATTGATATTTTCACTAACAGCTATCACAAAAAACCCTTGCATCAATTGGTGAGTAGTCAGTTAGACATGGACAGAC
>JAIFLP010000002.1 GCA_020049015.1 Bacteroidota bacterium
CTCTCTCCGCCAAACACTCCTTCAAAATATATCAATCCCGTTTAAATCTCTGTATTTACGAACAATTTTTGCTTTCTATAGCTTTTTGGGTTCAAGCAAAATAATTGAGTATTTACATTTTTAGGCATATATTCTATTGATTAATATGGCAAAGCTAAACTAAGATTAAAATCCACTTGAATTTGAGCAAAGCCCCTTATAAAATAATAAATTTGACAATAAAACACCTCTTTGCGCAAAATATTGCTATTTTTGTGCAAAGAAACAAATTAATATCATGTTTGATAGAACTAAGCCATATAATGAATTGCCTGTTTTACCGCCTAAACTTAAGGATGGTCTAAGCACCGAAGTATTGCTATTATTGGCAGAAGCGACTCATTCTATAGGTAAACTTGAAGGCATTTCTAAAAAGTTGCCAAATCCACTGATGCTTGTAAATACTATTGCACTTCGTGAAGCCAAAGCCAGTTCTGAAATTGAAAATATTTTCACTACCGATGATGAACTTTATAAAGCCATCTCTACAACAGATTCTAACATTTCACCAGCAGCAAAAGAGGTTTTACTATATAGGGAATCGTTGTGGCATGGTATCAAAGACCTAAGAAAAGGTCCTATAGAGATTGATACACTTATAAAAGTTTTTCAGAAAATAAAAGATACAAAAGCCAATATCAGACCAGAACATATAAACACCAGAATCATTAAGGGAGGTAATAGTATATCGAGTGGTGAAGTAGTATATACTCCGCCAAAAGGTGAAGTGGAAATTAAATCACTTTTAATAAACTTGATTGACTTTATTAATAATTATAAAACGTTACATCCTTTATTAAAAATGGCAATTGCTCATTACCAATTTGAAGCTATTCACCCTTTTACTGATGGAAATGGTAGAACAGGACGAATACTAAACATGCTTATTCTTATCCAAGATAAAGTTTTAACTCATCCTATATTATATCTAAGTAAATACATTATCGATAATAAAGATGATTATTACTTCCTGCTTAACTCTGTATCATCGCGCAATAATTGGGAAGGCTGGTTGAAATATATGTTAAAGGCCGTTAAAGAAACGTCTGATTATACCATTCATCTTATTGAAGAAATAATGGATCAGTTTGATTCAACTCGTAAATTTGTCGAAAAGACCCTGCCAAAAATTGATTATTTCGTAATTGAATCCATCTTTGCACAACCTTATATAAAAGCGGTGAATATTACTGGAGATAAAATCAAAAGTAGGAATACAGCAAAAAAATATCTTGATCAACTTTGTGAAATAAAAGTTCTAGAATTAAAGAACATCGGAAATGAAACTGTATACATCAATACAGGTTTAATGAAAATACTTGAAGGTGAAGCATAATAAATATGATAACTTCATTTTTTGAAAATAGGCACTACAGGAAAAGGTAATTATTATGAGTTGAATCGCAAAGGGCTTAAAAAGGGTTCAAAGGGCTTAAACATTTATATCATGGGTGACCCAGTGTCGAAGTCAGGAAAATTTTAATAATCCCTATCCAAGCCACATCCATGCTAGCTTGGATGTGGCTTGGATTTATTTTGGTAAAAGGCTTTGCCGATTCATCAAATTGTTGCAAGCAGAATTAGTTACTTTACAATCATAAATTTCTCATTTATTTGATCCGATTCAGTGCTGATTCTTATAAAATAAATTCCACTAGGATAGTTTTCAATATTAAACTCAATTGTATGTTTACCAGGTGTAACATGCTCTATTTGTTTTCTGTTCAGTTCTTCTCCCTTTGCATTTGTTATTAATATACTTATATCTGTTACATTTGCTAAGGAATATAATACTTGAATTTTATCTTTGGCTGGATTGGGATAAATAACCAAATTCTTATTTTCATGATTGAAATGATTGATGCCACTAATTATTATTTGTGCATCGCTCAAGGTTTTTACTTCCGATAATCCCAAGCTATCTTCAGCAATGCAGGTGAAACGGTATGTTTTTCCCGCCAATCCTTTAAAA
This sequence comes from Bacteroidota bacterium, assembly GCA_020049015.1. Classification (GTDB taxonomy): domain Bacteria; phylum Bacteroidota; class Bacteroidia; order Bacteroidales; family DTGW01; genus JAIFLP01. Next base: position 2,012 of record JAIFLP010000002.1, read on the forward strand.
GTACCCGATTTTTCTGAAGTATGTTTTTTCCAATAATAGGTTGAATCTCCATTGTCAACTTTTATTGAATATCTTAAAATTCCTGATTCTGTATCGTCTCCAGACCATTGTATATTCACAGCGTCACTCCAAGCATTTGGTAGATTTGCTTCTAATGTACTTTCAGGAGCTTTTTCATCTAAGGTGTTGCTATATTCATTGGTGATTATAGCAGGATTATAATCGAATATTATGGCAGCTTTATTCTTAACAACATCGCTGTTTTTTAGTGAAGATTTTAAACCTACAGAAAAGCTAACAGCTCCTTCCCCCTCTGGCGATGCATTATTTGGTGGAAGAAAACCCGCATCTGGATCTTCGGTTACATCCATGGTAGTGGGATCAAGACTGGTGTATTTCCAGAAAATAATTCCATTAATTGTATCTAACGATCCTGAGATTCTAACGATGATGGGTTTACCAGGTCTCAAATCTACATCTCTCGAAAATTCTTTTAAGCCTGATGGCAATGTAAATGTTGTATCACCAAATCCATAACTTCCAAAACTGAATGTTTTCCAATCATACATCGACGCATTTAAAGTGTCGTAAATAGCCACTTCTGCCGCAGGTGCGGTGGCAGTTTTTTTATTCTCAAATGTTATGGTGTAGGGAATGTAATTTTGTTTTCTGATACAATTACCGCTATTAAAACCCCTGGGTCCAATCATTTCATTTGGATCAAAAGATGATACAGCGCGAATATTGTTTTTGTTTATGGGTTCTTTTCTGAATTTTTCATCACATTCTGAATTGGCACTATAACCTTTGTGTATTTTTCCAATGATGCTGAATGTTCCAGATGCTACACTCCACGATGCTTTCGCCATTTCATCAAATGGAATGAGTACACTGCCGCAATCGAAAATTAATCCACCCCAGTCCCAAAATGCACTGCCCCAACTGCGCTCCTCGGTGCCGGTTGCTTGACTGTATTCACCATATATTCCTTTTGCACATCCCACTCCCGGAACTACATCTTCTATAACATTTACTCCAATATCTACAATACCATCTTTGAAAGCTGCGAGCGCTGCGGCTCTTTTACAGTCGAGAATAGCTTGATATATTTCTGCACTGTTGCTGCTTTTTAGGCCTGTATTGATTACTTCACTCTCCGAACTATAAAGCATTATAGAAACAGATGATGCTGTTTTAATTTTTATTTTTTTAGTAAGCGATGAATTGGCTGGTATATTATATAACATGAGCGGATACAATCGCACTTTCATGGCTTCTCCCATAAACGAATCTACTAACACATATAGTCTGGCTGTGTCGTACATACTGCGTAATTGCGATGGCAGTGTAGTATTCGATTTGATATTTAAATCTGACATGTCTACTGAAAGCCCCGGAACATCTGTAATTGCTATCCAAATAGGCGTGTTCCATGCATCTATATTTCCGTTGTTTCCGTAGTTGATGGTATAGGTAGACCAACGATTGAAAAGCACCCTGTCTCTTCCTATTAATTGAATCCACGGATCGGCCGCTTTTGCTTGCTCAACAATAAAAGCTTGAGCTAAAATCATTTCTTCTTGTGATGGGTTTTTTACTACTACGTCATAGGTTCCCAATTCTACACCTGTCATTTTAAAGCGACAGGTAAGTACTCCTACTGATGATAAAAAGCAGGTGTCTGGTATTAGATCTGGGCTTCCATTTTTCTTTAAAGTAACGTTTGATGTCTTAATGAATCCACCTCCATGAACAAAAATAGTGGCTTCTCCTGCATTACCTGCTTTATTGGAAATAATTTTTTGAATGCCTCTTATTTCAACATATTTTATACACGTGTCAATTCCAGAAGGATTTTCTGCAATTAAGGTAACGGCATAAGCTCCGGGCCCTGCAAAAGTATGTTCGGGATTCACCAGCTGGCTCGTTTTTCCGTCGCCAAAATCCCAACTGTACTTAGTTGGATTATTTAAACTGCTGTCAGTAAAAGTTGCAGAATAAAAATTCTGGTTGATACTAAAAGCTGCTTTGGGTCGGGGGGTTAATAGTGTAGAAAGTTTATATGATCCGTATTCTCCATAATATGCAGATAATCTAAGGTAAAAGGTGTCTGCGGGTAGATTGCCTACCGATGTGTATCTTGGGTTAACCCCGCATGAAGGTGGTTCTGTACTTCCTAGAAAGTTCATTTTTTTATCATATAAATAGGTACACAAACAAGTGGATGAGTTTTCTGTGAGGGTTCCGAAAGTTAACATTCCATTGTCTTTGGTTACTATTTTAAACCAATCTACATTATCTTTTTTTGTGGTATAATATCCTATATGACCTTGAATGGTATCATTTAATGGAATTTGCTTAGCTATCTGTACTGAATCATTTGCTTCGGTATCATTTGTATAAAGGGGAGGAGTGAGGATTGTTTTTAATTTATAACCACCATTATTCGCACTGTGATAAGTCCATACTCTCAAATAAAAAGTACCTTTTGCCATATTTGCAAATCGTTCCGATTTGGGATTTGTAGAACAAAATTGTGGTTCTGTAGTTGATATTTTCACTTTTAAACTATCATATACATCTACAATCATGCAAGTATTGCTTTGACCAGTGGTTTGATAAAAGAAATTGCCATCGTAAGGGATATTAATTTTATACCAATCATAACTATCTATTTTCCCATTGTTGTAATAATTAATATGACCTTCAATGGAATCATTAACTAAAATTGTTTTGGCTATCTCAATGGAATCGTTGGGTTCCGGATCATTCTTATAAGCACTGGGAGTAACAGTATTGATAAGCCAATATGCACCATAAAGTGAATTAAATTCTTCTACTTTAATAAAGTAGGTGCCCGGTTGCAAATTAGGAACTGATAGCGATTTAATTTTTTGCGAACAGGCAGGCGCATAGGTGTCGGCCAGCTTGTTCATGAGACTGTCATATAAATAAATTATGATACATGCCGAAGCATCTGATTTTGTAGTAAATGCTAATTCACTATCTTGTGTGGTTGTAATTTTGAACCAATCAATTCTGTCAAATTTCCCATTTACCCTATAGCCAATATGCGCTTGAATGGAATCACTTAGTGTTAAATTATTTGCACTAATAATCGTGTCATTAGGTTCGGGTTCCGATTGGATTGGATTACTCGAAAAGTTAGCTGTAATGGTATAATTTCCATCACCAGAAAATCGGGTTGTTTTGATATAATAGGTTCCTGCGCCAATATTATTTTGTGTTATGGTGCGTATATTTTGTGAGCATGAGGGAGCATAATTATTATCTATCTCTAGCATATTCTCATCATATAGATATGAAATAGCACATAAAGCTGCATCACTTGTAGTTGTTATGGTTAGTATACCTTCACCATCAACTACAACTTTCCACCAATCTAAATCGTCAGGTGAAATTAATGCTCCCGAAGAAACTACATCGATAGTTAATAAACTGGACTGAGCAGAAACAGAATGAGCTAAGGAGTATAAACTTTTTCATATATTTCCTTTTTTGGAGTTTGACATAATTGTAAACAAAATTAATTAATTTTTTCATACAATCTTGTTTATAATGGAAATTTAAAAAAAACAAAATTATTGTTGTCTGATAAAATGAGATTTTTCGCTTCCACTGCCAATAACAGATTTATATATTTATTTAATAAACAATTGTTTATAACACTAGCAAGAAAGCATTAATTTTAAATTCTTTTCTATTTTAGCAAAAAAATGAAAGAAGCAAAGGAAAAATGCTTCACTGCGGGAACGACTTCGATAAGCTCAGCCATCATCATGCCGCCTATCGGCTGCAATTAAGCAGCGCGCAGCAGAAAATCTCAATAATTTTTATCGGACAACAATTTTTCTTTATTTAGAAAAAAATATGTTTACATTTTAACCAATAAAAAGAAATCAACACTTTACATTGGTGTAACATACGATTTATGTAAAAGGATTTTCGAGCATAAAAGAAAGATTTATAATAATTCTTTTACTGCTAAATACAATCTTGAATATTGTATATACATTGAAGTGTATTCAGAAATAACAAGTGCTATAAAGCGTGAAAAAGAATTAAAAAAATGGAATCGTAAAAAAAAGAATTTACTAATAGAGACCTTAAACCCTAATTGGGAAACTCTGGCAACAGAATTTGGATTTAACTGTAATTTGAAAATCACTCCATCCAAAATAAGTTAAAAATTGTCGATGAAATTTCTCCCTTCGTTGCATACAAAATATGCTAATTGTTTGTCAATGAGATTTCTCCCTCCATTTCATTGTGGTCGAAATGACGATTAATGCGGCTTTTTTTTGGGTTGGAGAGGTAAAGGCGGCGAAGCCGCCTTTACCTCTCCAACCCACTGTGATACTTACGATTACCGTCATTTCGAACGCAGCGCAGCGGAGTGAGAAATCTCTATAATTGATTTAAGTTTTAATTTGCACAATCGAACTGCGAAAATCAGTCATCCAATCTAACATAATGGAAACATATTGTTTGTAATTTTATATTTACATAAAGTAAATAATAATATAGTGTAAACTTTTTTCAAAAAAAAGTAATATGATTATGAAAGTCCTTTTTTACATAGCATTTCTTTTGATTTTTTCAAATATGGTAAGCGCTCAGCAATATGTTCAAACCATTAAGGGTGTGATTACTGATAAGGACAGTAAAGAAGCTCTTATTGGTGCAAACGTATTATTGCTTGGTTCTGATCCAATTAATGGCACTACTACTGATGTTTATGGTAATTTTGTATTAAATGAAGTACCGGTTGGCAGGCATACGCTGTTTGTTTCCTATGTAGGTTATTCCGATAAAAATATTCCTGAAATACTTGTTACTACTGGAAAGATTGTTCATATTAATATTGTACTTACACAGAATCTTACTCAAATTGATGAAGTTAAGATTTCAGCTTCTGCAATAGATAAAGACAAATCAATAAACAGTATGGCTACCATTAGTACCCGCAAGCTTAATATGGAAGATGCTAGTCGTTATGCTGGAGGTTTTTATGATGCATCTCGAATGGTAAGCTCATTTGCTGGTGTTACGGCAGTGGAAGGTGATGGGGTTAATGATATTATTATCAGAGGAAATTCATCCAGAGGATTACAATGGAAGTTGGAAGGTATTGAAATTCCTAATCCCAATCATTTTACCGACGGACAAGGTGGTACTGGTGGTGCAGTTAGTATTATAAGTTCCAAAATGCTGTCTACTTCTGATTTTTTCACAGGTGCATTTCCCGCAGAGTATGGCAATGCAACATCTGGTATAATGGATTTGAACTTAAGAACAGGAAATACAGGAAAACAAGAATATGCTTTCCAATTAGGTGTTGTTGGTACAGAGTTTTGCTTAGAGGGCGGGTTTACTAAAAACTCCCGATCATCTTATCTGATTAATTATCGCTATTCAACTTTTGGATTTCTATCAAAAATAGGACTGATTGATTTAGGAAACAATAATTTACCGCCAGTTTTTCAGGATTTGTCAACAAAATTAAATTTCCCAACTAAAAAAGCTGGAACTTTTTCATTTTTTTTGGTTGCAGGCCAAAGCAATACGGGCACTCAAGCTATTAAGGATTCTGCTCAATGGTTAATGGAACCCGACTTGAATTATTTTGAGAATGAAAATCATAAAATGGCTATTGCGGGCTTTAAGCATTTCTATTTATTTCCAAGAAATAAAACATCAATAAAAACAGATATTGCCTGTACTTATCAATCTGATGAATGGAAAGATGGATACTTAACCAATGGATACGAAAATTTCTATAATTACAATAATTATTTTAACTATCCCACACTCAGGGCAAACATTCTTTTAAATAGTAAAATTAACGCGCGCAATGTTTTTAGAGCAGGTATAACGCAAAGCTGGTTAGGATTCGATATGTTTTATCGTAAATATAATTACGACAACATAAAATATGATACATTGGTTAATCAAAATGGATTTAGCAGCATGACACAGGCTTTTGTGCAACATAAATATCGTTTTTCGAAAAAAACAGAAATGAATATAGGAATGCATTATCTTTATTTACATTTGAACGGAAACTCATCTGTTGAACCTCGATTAGGAATAAAACATTATTTAAATAATAAATTAACTTTCAATTTTGGTTTCGGAATTCATTCTAAAGCTGAAGCTATTTCTGGATATATGGCGCAAATGCAAATGCCAGATGGGCAATGGAATGCAATAAATAAAAACATTGAATTCGGAAAGGCAGCTCATACCGTAATAGGATGTGATTATAATATAAGTAAAAACTGGCGGATAAAAACAGAGGTTTATTGCCAGTATCTATACAATATAGCTGAAAGTGCGGATACAAATAGTGTTATTTCATCTATAAATTTTGGACATGGCATTCCGGATCTTGAGCTAATAAATAATGGAATTGGATATAATTATGGAGTTGAGCTTACGCTGGAGCGTTTTTTCAATCAAGGATATTATATTTTGTATACAACTTCAATATTTGATTCAAAATTTAGAGCACCCAATGGGAAATGGTATAATACAAGTTTTAATAGTGGATACGTCGGAAACCTTTTAGTTGGTAAAGATTTTAAAATTGGACGTAATAATCAAAATGTTATTGGTATAAATACAAAATGTGTTTTGAGAGGAGGATATAGAATTTCTCATATCAATAGAGAATTATCTATTGCCAATCAAGATATTGAATTTGATGAGCAACGCTATAATGAAAATAAACTGCCAGATTTTCTAAGATTTGATTTGGGAGCGTATTTTAGAATAAACAAACTTAGCTACTCATATATTGTTTCGCTGGATATCCAGAATACGATTAACAGAAAAAATACTTTGTGGTATCAATATTCTAAAACCAAAAATGACATTGTCCCTGTAGAAGGTTTAGGTTTGATTCCAATTCTAAATTTTAGAATAGAGTTTTAATCAACTATTTTTGAATATTACGCTCATACATTATAATAATTATTCAACAAAAATTATCTTTGCGAGTAGTATTGATATTTTTTATATTCTGTTAAATCTTTATTTTTTAAGCAATGAAAGTGAAAACGTTTTTATTAGCCAGTATATTATTTTTGTTTTCATATCAAATAAATGCCCAAATGTTTTCAGGCTGCGAAAACGTAAGTGCATTTAATAAAAATTCTAGACCCGATTTGGCCGTTGTTATTTATTCAAATGATGCTGAAACTGTATGGAATGCTCTGCGATTAGCCATTGTAAGCCAACAAAAAGGGGATACTGTAGTTGTTTTTGTTCTCGGAAAAGGGGTTGATGCATATC